>NZUQ01000139.1 GCA_002697225.1 Candidatus Poribacteria bacterium | reverse complement strand
CTGTTGAACACCTCTTAACTGTCTAGTGGTAATACCAAACGATGCTGGGTCCAAGCGATATTTGAGGCTTAATGTCTGTTCTTTTTGTTCTGAATAATCTAAGCCGAACGCAATGTCAGTGTAAGGATGTAGTTTTTTAAAAAGCTTGTCACTTTTAATCAGACTATGAGCTTTTCTATAGTCATCGAAATTGTAGTTATCTTTCGTTCCTACTGTAAATTTCTCGTCAGTATCGAGGACAACTGTGCTATTTTTGGTTACAATTCCCTGCTCCCACTGATTTCCTACAATTTCAATAGTGGACCACTCAAATACCCCGTTAACGGTACCTGGGCGGTTCTTTTGCAACCAAAACCGTAAATGTTGTACATAACCAAGGTTAGGAATTCGATCTCCATACGGAAACGCTTCAGTCAAAGGAATACTGAGAAAAGCCCATCCGTTTTTGTTTTCTTTTTTCACCCACTCAGTTGGGATATTGTTCAGTGGAATAGATACACTAAGATATGAGTCAATTGTATCAAGGACCCCATCGCCGTTTAAATCTTCCGTATCAAGCACTTTATTATCTGCACCAATCCTAAAATTTTGGAGAGTGGAATTATAGTCCCATCCTCTATCTTCACCCACATCTAGCGATCCATTAGCACTGTATTTGTATGAGTCTGGTAGATTTTCCAAGTCCAAATCTAGAGTATCGACCTTACCATCACCATTAATATCCTCAAGGGTCTTGGGTAAATCCTCACTGTCTAATCTCACATCCATATCTGAGTCTTCACTCACCATACCAATATCAATGTGCAGCGTGATAGCATCTTCTCCCAACACACGACACCACAATTCTATAGACTCGCGATCTGAAAAATCAGATCCAGACGATGAGAGTCCGTACGAGAATCCACCCCATTCCTCAATTACATCTGTTAGATCATAACCAACTTCCATAATTAGGCGTTCTTCAGTAGACCTAGCAAGTGGATTAATTATTGAAGCTGGTATGTACTGATTCCGCATATAGTTGCCAATTGCCTTTGAATCCTCATCATCCTTCGGCAAAATTCGGAAAACAGCACGATTTTCAGATGTCGGTATCGGTAGTATTGTCTCGCGTTCATTATTACTCATGCTTGGTACACTTGCAGGTCGCCAGTTATGTTTAAAAGTAGGAACACTAGATGCTTCACGAGCACCTTCCATACTATCAATTAAAGCCACTCCAACACTATTCGGATTATTATGAGAAAAAGCTGCTTCACCGCTAAAATCAACTGAAAAAGGGAAATTCTCTATCTGGATCAACGGTATGGGATTAATCAACCAAGCAATATTAAAACTGTGCCCCAAACTTGTATTAATATTGAAAGCTTGCAGACGACTCGGTGCTTCATTTGGACTTGGAATCTGGAGAGGTTTCTGGCCAGTGTTTAGAATGTAACCCGTTGAAAAGTTAAAGCCTTTTTTGAACACAGGATTAAAGTAAGTTGAACTACCTCCATAGAGACCACGGCGAGATCTCCCTCCTAAACTCCCGAAACCACCACCGTATCCACTTCCGCCACCGTATCCACTTCCGCCACCGTATCCACTTCCGCCAAAAGATCTACCTCCAAATCCACTGGATCTGCCACCGAAACTACTACTCCCAGATCGATTAAGTTTGGAACTGCGGCTGCCCATTAAGCGATCAAATCTTCCTGATTTTTTCTGCTCCTCAGGTTTCGCTTTCGGTTCATAATTGTACTCTAACCAGAGGCCCATTACCGTTTGTTGTAATGCGCCTCCAAACGGCGATCGCTCAAACTTAACCTCAATTTCATCGTACTCATCNAGTTGACGAAAAAATCTTAGTGTACCTACTTCATAAATCATCATATAATCAACATCACGCTGTAACTTCCGTCCATTGAGACGCACAGTTTCACTATTCGGAATNACAAAGAGGCCAACATTATAACTATCAGACTGATAAGCGTAATCTGCTTGAATCGTATAAATCTGATCTGCTGATCTCGGATTCTCCAGGTAAATCTCCTCATTGCTAAGTTGATCTCTGTACTGGAAGAAGGGGCTTTCAGGATCCTCTATCATAAATGGACGAAAGGTAGGAAAAGTCAAAACACCACGATCAAAATCAATAAAATCGGGATCAACAGCACCATCCCCGTCTTGGTCGAGGCCAAAAATTTGGATATAAGGTACATCTGTTTGGCCTATAGTGAACGACTCTCCCGCACCTTGGCGCCAAATAGTCACTTGGAAATCGCGCGGGTTAATGTTGCGATTGCCAAGATTATATACACGTCTCGACTCCGTTCCTCGAAGACTTTTNTCCTTTATGGTTACATAACCAATCTCTTCTCCTTCTTCGTCAATTGATCCATCACNGTTATCATCGATAAACACCGATTCCGAATTCCCGACTGTTCCACTACCATCACCCAAATACTTGTAGGCAACAACAATCTTGTAACTGGCTGAAATTGGGACTAAAAATTCGATCTCACCAGTTTCGTAATTGATATTGTAGTCTTGTCCCGGATATTGCAAGTTAAAATATCCTTGAACGGTTCTTTGCCCACCTTGATTNTTACTCGCAACTCCATCATCAATATAGATCTGCTCACTACCGCGAGCGATCGGCAAATAAAGATCATGAAGCATTTCATCATCATCAAGTTGAATGAAATAGAATCTTTCTTTGACGTAATTGGCATCTGCAATCTGCTGACCGCGGCCATAACCAGCACGGCGTGACTCACCACGAAAGCGGCGTGTGTCAGAAATTCCCTTGGAGCGAGATGCGAAGGACGTTATTTTTGCTCCTGCTATCTCAACTATTGCTTCTAGGCCAAAAAGGTTTCGGTTAATGTTTAAAAACCGAGTATTTGGTAAATTTANGNTTATATCGCCGAACCCAACCCGTTTCAATATACTATCTGCTTTGCCTTCATACCAAACGCGAATTTTTTGTTGCTTCGCTCCTCCATACCCACCACCATAACCACTGCCGAAACCACCACCACTATCAGAATCACTGTAATCAACCTCAACGTGAGTGCGTTCGCCAACTCGCCCGTTCAAACCAACTTGAAGTGTTTGCCGAATGTTGATCCCACTTGCTCTTGGCGCTCCACCATAACGTGACATTGAGAACCCTCCACTGCCACTNCCNAAACNGCCNCCATAACCGNCACCNTAACCGCCNCCNTAACCGCC
The DNA here is from genome assembly GCA_002697225.1 of Candidatus Poribacteria bacterium. The sequence goes on along the minus strand of NZUQ01000139.1, from coordinate 24,783 downwards.
NCCNTAACCGCCACCGTACGAATCATAATCACTGTANGACGAACTTAGACCTAAATCCAAACCAGAACTATAACCACCAAGAGATCTNCCTGCATAAAATCGATTCACGTCTGTCTGACCGAAGTAGTGCGTTTTATTGAGTTCCACAGTCACAGACTTNTGNCCGGTAATTTTNAGATTCGAATTCAGTGGTAAGTNTATGCCCNCTTCTTTCGTTTCTATTTCATCGCGCCGTNCAAGAATCTCNTTAAGATCAATNANTCTNGGTGAATTTCTCCACAGGCGTAGCGAGTCCAAATAAGGAGANAGNATTTGAAGCCGATGATCTGGTTTATCCTTTTCATCTTCTTTGTGTAAAGAGAGGNTTGGCTTCCATGGATCTANCTCTTGCTTNGACTGCAAGTCNNCGAAATCGGTTTTCAGTCCGGTTTGATCTTTTTTATCTGGTTTGANCTGATCCANGTAGGACTGCGTGAGAGAAACATCATTGAGGATAACTTCTGCTTGCAGGCAAGTAACCCAGATAAGCATTAAGACTAAACATAAATTGCAGAGAGATAGCCTATTACGAATAAGTACCAATAATTGCGTCGTCACATCACTAAACCCAAGTTGCAACCCAAAATAGCTAGGAAAGGCAACAACCACCGTTTTTAAAAATCTCACTACGCTAATGAACAAAATCTGACTTTCAACCAAATTTCCCAGACTCTGCCGGTGAAATCACAGAGTACTCTAGGCAGGTAGCGAGGAGTATCAATTATAAAATATAATAGTTCCACCTCGAAGTGAACGATTTTGAATGGCTTGCAGTTTACCAACATGTGGAAGTGGAAACAGAAAAGCAAATTCAACAGTTTCTGACGCGATACCCTACATTCTGCGTGACGAGCCCATCACTATGGTGTAAAATATTGTATGTCTCACTCAAAGAGGCAACACAATATGTTTGACTCAGCGATGGACGACGAAGTCTATGTGACAATCTCTTTGGAAACTCCGCAGACAATAGCACTTATTCTTACACATATGATTCCAAATAGAGCACCGAATATACTAATTCAGTTTCCAAAAGAAAAGCGAAATATCATAGCCCAACGTATTGCAACAATGGAGACGGTGAATCAAAATACAGTTAACATACTTCTTAGTAAAATTCAGATTTCTCTGCAAGACCGTTTGAATAAGGTCATATCCAGTCGCCGTCCTCAAAAAAGTATCGATGGATCATCAGCATTGGCAAAGATGCTGGCACATACGGGTGATGATGCAACCGAGGATATTTTGAAGAGTCTTGAAAACACAGATCAAGTTAGCAAGATCAGAGAAGCTATGTTTACGTTTGAAGACATCATGCTAATTGATGACACAAACATCCAAAAATACATCTTAAAATTACCATCCGTTCAGGATAATTTGGCCACGGCAATTAAGGGCTTAGACGAAGAAGTCAAAGATAAATTTCTCAGCAATATGCCAGATCGGATAAAAAACCGTGTAGAAAAGGAAAGACAAAGTCTAGGGAAAGTTCGTGCAAGTGTTGTTAGAGAGGCCCGCAAACTTATTCTCGATGAGATTCGTGTCTTGATAGAGTCGGGACAGGTTCAGGTAGAAAAGCCATGATTAATTTTGGGAAAATCAAGCCAACGATTAAAGAATGCCCAAGGTGTTCAGCTATAGTCCAATCAAGACATACATACTGCACTCAGTGTGGTCATCAGAATGACGATTTTTTCAACCCGACGCAGACAACAACCTTAATATCATTTATCTTCGTAATTCTAGCAATTACACTTATCACGATTATGAGATCCTGCTTTCAATAGTCGATGCTAAGCCTAAGCCCAACTCTAACTTCGATGGACAGTTGACCAAAAAGCTAAGGTAGAATTAACTATCCAACCAATCAAACAGTTTCAAAATGTTTGAGGGTGCTGTTAACCCTCCCTCACTGGCCAGTTGAGATGCTGGTGAAGAAATTCAAAGGTCCCAATTCCATTAATTGTATGCGGGCCATTAAAGACTTCCATCTCGGTTCGGTTACCTATACCGAGTAGATCGTATTGACGTTTTACCTTAGCATATTCATAGGCAACGGTTTCATCTGGAGCTACGCCGTCAAAATGCCCACGTTCAACCATAAATGGTCGTGGACATATTAGCCAACTCATCTCAGCATAGTTAAAGGTACTCCCCAAATCAAACTCGAAAATTTCGTATTCACCTGAATTCACATAGCTATAGCTACTTTGTGTCGAGGCGTTTTTCCAAACCCATTCGTTGAAATCAGCAGAACAGATTGAGAGGCAATAATCCGTGACAAGTGGTGGAACACGCATAGCCGTTTTGCCCCCATAGCTTAATCCATAAAACGCAATTCGGTTTGGATCAACACAAGACAACGATTGAAGCCAATTCACTATTTGCTGATGCTGTGGAATTATGATTGAAAAGAGCGTTTTCTGGATCGGGTTGGCTTTACGTTGGAGCGTGCGAAATCGATCTGTAAAAATGTAAAGATTCTGCGGGGAAAAAGTGATAAAACCGCGTTCCGCTAGTTTAGCGGCAAAGTCGTGGTAGGCATCATGNTCGCCCTGAANNATGTCCTGTGGGCGNCCTTCCAATCCATGTTGGCAAACAACAACTGGTCTTCTTTCTTCTNCCTTAATGTCATTTGGNAACAATAAAATCCCGTAAGCAATAACATCAGGCCAGACATCCAAAACAACTTCGTATCCTTGCCANTTNTNGCCTTGNTAGGAAANCCGNGATCGTGCATTGAANGGNAGNAAATCTAGATCAAATTGACCAATTANTTCACGCGAAAAGAAATCACGATACCATTCTATTGTCTGTTGATAACCTCCAAGTGAGCTAGTGTCTAATTTTGAGAAAAACTCTTGGCGAGTATGGGAACTTTCACNAAGTAACCATTGGTTATACTGATCTATCTCTGCAAGTTGGAGATCTTCCCGCCTATCAGGTTGGAAATTTCCGTCAAGATGCTCGGGTCGGTTTTCAGAAAAGGACACCGTTGCTTGTGTCGACAACAGATCCAACAACGATTGTAGCGATTCAACAGTTCCGTAGACACTGCTCTCTGCCTGAATAAGTTCAATCTNNGGTNTNGGATTGAGCTTTTTGACAATTGACTGGGCGCGTTCAACNTCTGTTTNAANTTGATCTAACGNTGGTGTCACTAGATCTGCNGGGGCAGCACCNCCTGTTCCCGAAGGCACATGTACTTCCGGAAAATCGGCAGCTTCGATGATTAAATGCCGTGGTGCAACCATTGAAGCCAATTCAGCATCACCAAACTGAGTGAGTAAACCGAAGACATTACGCTCAAGNGGTTCTTTCCAAATCTCTTGCCGGGAATTGAAATAGCCACTTACGCAGACAGCATCAATACGTGTATCGATTGCCCCAGCGTANAATGCTAACATACCACCTTCACCCCATCCAATNGTTCCAATCTTCACATCATCCTGGGATTGTGNAGANAACCAATCGACAACAGCAAAAATTTTCTGNAATTCGTAGCCGATCAGATGTCGCCCCAGTTCAAACGCAGAACGGTACAACCATTCACGTTTCGAAATATGATTCGGCATTTCGTTTGATTTTCGCGAAATAAGCGTTGGTATGACAACCCTACAACCGCTTTCTGCGAGATGTCTAGCAAATTGTGAATGACTTGGAACTCCTTCGATTAACCCTGAAATCTGTTCTGGTAAGACATCTGCATCAGGGATAGCGATTATGTTGGCTATTGGTTTATTTGANGGNACCAATAANAGTCCTTCACCATGAATNGTATGAATTACTGGCCAACGTACGGCAAAAATATCGTAACCATTCCCTCTTCCNACAAGAGCAGGCTGATTTGTAGATGCAATCAATNCTAACCCNTTAAATGGGATACGGTTATCACGTATTCCCAAGATCTGCGATAANTGCATTCGGTTCGGCTCAACTGACACAGCATAATTTGTAGNAGACGAAAAGTCCCGATCCCAATATTCCTCTCGTTTTGAAACTGACCGGTCGAGTTGGCTTAACAAAAATCGATCAACACCCGAGACCAAATAGGAGGCGATATCCTCCTCAAGCGTTAATTGGGATGTGCCCCGTAACGGCTGGTTGGATTCTGTACCCGATTGAATAGTACAAAGTGCAGAGGATAACCAGTGTAGCAAAGGAAAAATCATACATATCTCCTAAATGTAGCCCTAGAAATTATACAAACGAATAATCAATAGAGTTAACCGACAATCAATTTCGACTTATAAGAATCTAATTACAAATAAAAGTAAACTTTTATAGAATCGGCTTATTGTATGCAGATAACTGGCTAGACTAACATTACAACTGGCAAAATGATCGGAGTTTGGGCTGTTTGGCTTCGGAGAAACCGCTTGAGTTCCGCTCGAATCTCATCCCGAATTAGATCTACCTCTTCTTTCAAGTCAAAGCTGACTTTTTCAACTGCTTTAGCAACAACTTCTTTGGCTTCGGTGATCAGATCTTCCGATACATCAATATGCACAAAACCACGTGAGGCAATCTCAGGCATACCAAGGACTTTGCCTGTTTCCTGACTGATTACCACAACCGGGATCACCATTCCATTCGTGGACAACTGGCAACGATCGCGCAAAACAATGTCTTCGGTCGTTCTTAATTTCCCATCGACAAAAACAACCCCGGACTGCACTCTGCCATCAATATAACAATCGTCATCATTGAGCAAAATTAACTCACCAGTCTCAGCGACAATTATACTTTGGTTTGGAATCCCCAGAGATTCGGCCAGTTCAGCATGTTGAACCAGATTACTGTACTCACCATGAATTGGAATGAAGAACTTTGGCTTGGTTAAAGTTAACATTAATTTCAAGTCCTCACGTGCCCCATGTCCAGAGACATGCACATGTTCATTTTGCTCCTGTATCACATGTGCTCCACGTCGCAAGATATAACCGATCATCTTTTGAATATCTCTTTCATTTCCTGGGATTTGCCGCGCAGACATAAGCACAGTATCACCTGAGTCAATGTGTAGCGATGCGTGATCTCCTCTTGAGATGAGAGACATTGCCGATCTTTGTTCGCCTTGGCTACCGGTACAGAGTATCATCGTTTCATTGGATTCGAATCTTTTAACATCTTTTAGGTCAATTAACAAATCATGCGGTAGATCTAGGTAACCGAGTTCAGCGGCTATGTTAATGTTACCGATCATCGATCGTCCGGAAATCGCGATCAAGCGACGATGTTTAATTGCGAGATCAATAAATTGCTGAATCCTATGTAGACTAGAGGCAAATGTACAGACAAATAGTCTCTGTTCCGCATTTTGGAAGATATTGTCCAAATTAGGGTAAATACTGCGCTCAGAAGGTGTCACGCCAGGACGATCAGCATTGGTGCTATCTGATAGAAGGAGCAATACTCCCTTTTCACCAAGTGCAGCAAGTTTGTGAATTTCGCTTGGTTTATCATCGACGGGAGTCGGATCGAATTTAAAATCGCTGGTGTGAACAATCACACCTACTGGAGTGTTGACCACTACTGCTAAGGCCGACGGTATACTATGTGTCATATGAATGAATTCAAGTTTGAAACAACCNAATTCCAAACTNTCATTTGGCGTAATTACATTNAGGTTCGACTTAGACAGCATCTTATTTTCTCGCAGACGTTCTTTGGCAAATGCAAGCGTTAGCGCTGTCCCGTAAACTGGAACATTAACCTGATCTAGAAAAAAAGAGAGACTACCCATGTGATCCTCATGCGCATGAGTAATAATAATAGCTCTAATTTTATGCTCGTTTTGTACTAAGTAACTGATGTCAGGGATAATGTAATCTACTCCAGGAGCGGAATCATCAGAGAACATAATTCCACAATCAATGACAACAATATCGTCACCGCATTCGTAGGCCATAATGTTCATACCAAATTCGCCTAGTCCGCCAAGAGGGACAATTGATACATAATCAGTTTGGTTTTCAGTCATAAATCTCTTCAATATTTTAAGGTTATTATATGGGTTTAGTTCGGTAGTGAAACTAAATGATAAAGTTGATCAAACGTTGAGGAACAAAGATTACACGACGAATTTCATGCCCCTCCAAACGCTTAGCGATTTTCGGATCTGATTTGGCTGCTACTTCCACCTCCTCATCCGTTGCTGAAGCTGGAACCTGAATTGTACCACGCATTTTCCCTTGGATTTGTACTGCTATCGTAATTTCGTTATCTTTGGCCTTTTCCGGATCACCAGTTGGAAAACTTTCATCTGAAAGTTGATGTTCGGAGATTTGACAAATTTCCCAAATCTCTTCAGCAATATGTGGTGCGAACGGCGCGAGAAGTAACAGGAAAACACGGCCAACTTCCCTTGGAACGCTCTGCATCTGCACAAGTTCATTGTTGCACTCAATTAGTGCAGCAATGGCCGTATTGAAGCGCAGGTTTTCGAGATCGTCAGTAACTTTGAGGATTGTTTTATGTAGTAATTTTTCAAGTTCCGGCGTTGAATCGTCAACCAAATTGGGAGTTCGGTCTTCGGTTACGAGATTCCTCCAGACCCTCTGCAGGAATCTCTGCATACCACGTATTCCTTCCATGCTCCACGGTGCACTTGTTTCCAAGGGCCCCATATACATTTCATATAGACGCAGCGTATCAACACCATACTCCTTCCCCACTTCCTCTGGAGGAAGTCCATTCTTGTAACGCTTCCCCATTTTCCCGCTAAACCGTGTTAGTTTTTCTCCAGTTTTGGTATGGTATGGTTTCCCATCACGTAATTCAACTTCACGGATATCGATGTAAATCCCTCTATTATNAGCAAATGCATCGGCTGTGATCATTCCCTGGTTGAACAGTTTCTTAAATGGTTCAGGAGTAGAAACATGATCAAGATCGTACAGTACTTTATGCCAAAAACGCGAATAGAGTAGATGTAGGACTGCGTGTTCAGCACCACCGACATAAAGATCAACTGGCATGAAAAANCGTTCTTTNTNATCATCACAAAANNCTTGATCGTTTTTNGGATCAATNAACCGNAGNAAATACCANCATGATCCTGCCCACTGCGGCATCACGTTAAGTTCACGCTTATACTTCTTTCCATCTTTTTCTACCTCCTTCCACAATTCGTTAGCGCGAGAAAGAGGTGGACTAACAGGTAGATTTGGGTCATCAGATGTCTCTGGACGAAAGTCCTCCATCTCTGGTAGGATAACTGGAGGATCCACTGATATCGTGTTCCCATCGGAACCAATTGCAATTGGAAAGGGCTCTCCCCAATAACGCTGGCGAGAAAAAATCCAATCCCGTAATTTATAATTGACTGAGGCTTTACCATGACCTTGCGCTTCCAGCGCCTTAGTAATTTTTTCCTTGGCTTCCGGTGTGCTTAAACCTGTAATTGCAAATGGGGTTTCACTGACATACCCTGAATTAATCGAGATCCCTTCACCTGTGAAACACTCTTCGTCTTCATCCTTCATAGCTTGAACAACTTTGGTAATTAGCAGNTCATATTTCTGGGCAAATTCAAAATCNCGTTCATCNTGTGCTGGTACTGCCATAATCGCCCCTGAACCNTAGTCCATGCTAACGTAATCNGCAACAAATATNGGCAANTTCTCANCATTGACAGGGTTCCGTGTATAGATCCCGCTCATNACNCCNGTTTTNTCTTTTGTATCGTGATTAACTGACACTTCTTCTTTCGCNTTAGNAATGTAGGTTTCTACCTGATTGGCATGGGATGGCGGCACTAGGTATTCGGACGATCCTTTCGTGACAATTGGGTGTTGGGGGGCGACAACCATAAAAGTGGCGCCAAAAAGCGTGTCAGGTCGTGTTGTATAAACCGTCAGCATGTTCAACACCTGATCCGTTTCCGGACATAAAACATCGAATTTAACATCCGATCCTTGACTGCGCCCGATCCAGTTTCTTTGCATTAACTTAATTGACTCAGGCCAATCAAGCCGAAAAGTTCCACCTTTACCATCAGGTAGTTCTGCTAGATCGAGGTCATTAAGTAACCTTTCACTATAAGCGGTAATACGCATCATCCACTGTCGTAACGGTCGTTGATAAACCAAGAAATCCCCACGCTCACTTTTGCCATCACTAGTTACCTCTTCGTTTGCTAACACGGTCCCAAGTCCTGGACACCAATTAACTGTCACTTCTTTATGATAAGCAATGCGGTAGTTGTTCAACACCGCTGATCTTTGTACGTCAGTGAGTTCCTTCCACATTTGGTCGGGGCCTGTTATTTTTCTATCCGCATCAGACAGTTTTCGAGTTCCATCATCAAACTCTGCTATTAATTCAGAGATTGGTCGTCCCTTCTGCCGACTAACATCGAACCAACTTTCAAAGAACTTTTTGAACATCCACTGAGTCCAATGATAATAGTCTTCACGTGATGTTGCGATCTCGCGATCCCAATCATAACCAAGGCCTAAAAACTGAAGTTGTTCACGAATCGTGTCAATATTCTGCTCAGTTACCACTGCAGGATGTACACCATGTTCAATCGCATATTGCTCTGCAGGCAAACCGAAACTGTCAAAGCCCATTGGATGTAGTACATGGAACCCTTGCATTTTTTTGTAACGACTGTATATATCAGTCGCAATATAACCTTTGGGATGCCCTACATGTAACCCTGACCCACTTGGGTAAGGAAACATATCCAACACATAACATTTAGGTTTATCAGAGGATTTAGTAACACTTGGATCATCTGTACAAAAAGTTCTTTGTTTCAACCAACGGCGTCGCCATCGCTCTTCAATTTCGCAGAAATTATATAACCCCTTCTCCATTGCTATATCTCTTCGTCCTTCATCAGTGTCAGTTCAACATCGTAAGAGTAAAAAACTGCCCTGGTAGAATTCAATTGTTTTACCACAAAGATGAGGACANCCTATATATTAATCATCTATAAATTTTCCAGCAGCCTTGAATGGAAAACCAATCAAAATTATGGGGGACAGAATCAACTCTCGAATATACTACTATGGAAATCCGCTGTTAACGCTACTCACAAAATAATATAGAAAGGGCAATTCTCCGCAGATTTCAGTAACCATTTTCTGCTAGGATTGCCCTTTGCGACACTGCGCCACTTTTACCGATATTTTAATACTTACTGCCGGTTTATTAACTAATAATTGCGTTAGTGGGAAATTGAGTTTCCTAAGTAGACGTCACCTTCCTTACAATCTGACGACATTTCTGGCTTGGAGACCTTTTTCAGTTTCCGAAACCTCAAATTCGACTTCCTGTCCTTCAATAAGTGTTTTGTGCCCAAACCCTTGGATCTCAGAATAATGGACAAAAATGTCTTGTCCCTCATCAGTGACTATAAAACCATAACCCTTGGCATCGTTAAACCACTTGACTTGACCTTTTTTCATCTGTTGACACCTCCTTCCATAAAAAGCTCGTAAATGCTCAATAGTGTTTCGGAAGTAGAAGTTACAAAACTAAATACTTACTAAACAGAAGCCACTAAATTTTGAACTGCCGGCAACTTAAAACATCCTGTGATTCATTCACCCTATGAACAATGTTCATGAAACTTCACTTGAAGAATTCTTGAACATCGCCAGAATTATACTTAATTTCGTATTACAATTCAAGCCAGATTCACATTGGGTATGTCGTATTAAATCTACATTCATGGAATTAAATTTCTGGAGAAGACAAGTCATTACTATGATGGTAGAGATCCTGAGAAACTTAAATCCGGTTTAGTTCCAAAGTCGGGAAGTTTCGGCGGATTTTCTTCCAACTGTACAAGAATCTCCTCGATTGCTTTGTTAAGTTGTGGATCTTCATTCCGCATATGATCTTGTGGTGTAATATCAATTTCAATATCAGGATCTGTACCATAATTTTCTACNCCCCAGTCTACGTCCTGAAACCAAAACGAATATTCCGGTTGTGTTGTTTTGCTCCCATCAACAAGGGTGTAACGTGGTGAAATACCAATTACTCCCCCCCAAGTTCTTTTTCCGATAAGCGTTCCAAGCTTCATTAGCTTGAAGCAATGGCTAAANATGTCACCGTCTGATCCCGCNAGTTCATCAGTAATTGCNACAATTGGTCCCAACAAGGATCCTCCGGGATATGGTGTNGGAGCCCCCCAACGTTGCAAATTATAACCAATCCGTTTTCTGGCTAATGTCTCNAGAATCAATTGNGATACNTGGCCTCCACCATTACACCGAACATCAACNATTAAAGCACTACAATTAATCTCTGAAAGATACGATCTGTAAAACTCAGCATAACCTTTTACNCCCATATCAGGGATATGTACATAGCCAACTTTGCCCTCAGTCTTTGTATAAACGGTTTTTCTGTTTTGAGTCACCCATTGGCGATAATAGACAGAACGTTCATCACCAATAGCCTTGATGCTGACAGTTCGTGTTGGGTTCTCCGGATCATCAGTTTTTACCGTCAACGTAATTTCTGAACCAGCTTGGTTAACCAGAAGCTGCTCTGGAGAGATTTCCTGATCGAATTTTCGGCCATTAACGGCCATAAGNTTATCTCCAACCCTGACGTTAATGCCAGGGCTATTCAGTGGAGAGTCTTTTCCTTCCGACCATGAATCTCCTTGAAGAATACGCAGGATTTCGTAAGTTTGATCACTTGCATCATATCTAAATTCGGCCCCAAGAAAGCCTTGACCGTAGTTATGTGGATTTGCTCGATAATCACCTCCACTTTCATAAGCATGTGATGTACCTAANTCCCCTTGCATTTCCCACATTAAGTCAGAGAANTCNGATCTAGTTGTAATCCGATCAAGTAACGGCANATATCGGTCATAAACAAAATCCCAGTCGACNCCTGACATATCTTCAACCCAGAAATGCTCNCGTTGCAATCGCCACGCCTCCCGATACATCTGTCTTCTTTCAGCACCAGGATCAACTGAGACTTTGATCCGACCGAGATTAATCCAGCCGCCGACACGTGTCGATTCCCCTTTATCTGGTGCTTTCTCGCCAGCTTTGATTATCCGAAGTTTGTCAGCTGACCTATAGGCTAAAATTTTGTAATTACTACTGACTTTAAAGCCGGATACATCACTCGCAATAGTCTCTTTTTCATGTTTCTCAAGGTCGTACATTTCAAGGCGACTTTTCTCCTCGCTTCCTGGTATAGGAAGAGCCGTGAAGTACACTTTATTTTTTATACCCGCGATCTGGCCATAGCGCCCCTCTGACACAGGAAATGCTACAACTCGATCCATAATTCCTTCTAAATCGATCTGGACTAGTTGATCGCCCTCCTTTTTCTTCTGCTCTTGACCATCATGCTGTTCGACCATCTGGTCTACATTTTCATCCTCTTTACAACTATCCTCTTCCTTATTTTCTTCAGGCTCAACCAGCGGCTTTGGCTCGGCAATAAAAGGCGATCTCTGATCAGCTTGCAGNGTTATCAAAAACGGTCGCATACCACGAGGAAAACCAAGATCGAAATGAAGGTTATCATAAACTGGACTAAAATCGCGGTAAGAGAGAAAGTACAGAAATTTGCCTTCGGGATCGAACGATGGATTGATATCACGAAGTATTGGCTCGGTCACTTGGTGAGTTTTCCCACTATCAATTTGGCAAATCTTAATTGACGAAGTTTGTTGTGTGCAGGCCAAACTATAAGCAATCCACCTACCATCAGGCGACCATGAAACTCCGTTGACTCGCTCGTAGTTACTTCGATCCAACAAAGTCATTTTCTTAGACTCAAGATCAATGAGTACTAATTCAAATCGATGATTGGTCAGAACAACNAGATCATCTTTTGGTGATACATCAAGTGACACTGGTCTACCAATATCAAGTCCTCCAAGTTTTTCAGGTGGCTTTTGTTCATTAGCATAACGAATTTCAAGAAACTCTTCTCCATTTTCATCACTTATACATACTANTCGATGACCATCTTTTAACCATCGTGTTAANCGGTATCGNACTCCATCTGGCTCACCATGCTGGGTGACCGCACCTTCCCAATTCCCCATTGCAAAGGATTTACCACGACTCACAATTAAAACTGAGGTATTTTGAGGGCCTAGATCATAATCCTCAAAATACCTTGCTGTATCAACAAATTTTCGGTTTCTCTGGATTTGCGGCGTTCGAAAATCAATGGCAATAAGCTGATCCTTATTGTCACGAGGATCATAAACGTATAAGTCTGCCCCCACATGATAAACAATTCGATTACCGTCAGTCGAGGCGTATCTGGCATAGAATTCTTGGTGACTTGTATGACGCTGTAAATCTTCTCCATCGGGCAAACAGGAGTACAAATTGCCAATACCTTGGTGGTCCGATANAAAAAAGATACGATTTTCAACCCACATGGGGCTAGCGAGGTTACCATCAAGATTGATGAGTTTCTGGAATTCACCAGTGTGATCTGGATCAATCCATATCACACCAGTTGTCCCACCGCGATAACGTTTCCAACGTGCTGGATCTGCGGTAAATCTGCCCAGTACAATTCCGCCATCCCTTCCATACGATATATTTCGTGCAGATCCATAGGGCATAGGTTGCGAAATTCCACCGTTTTGGTTTATCTCAAATAGCTGAAAACTACGTGTAAATGGTAGCTTGGCGTTACTGGCAAAAATAATTGTTTGGTTATCTGGCTTCCAGTTTACAACCGTATTGTGTGTACCAAGATACGTCAAACGCTTTGATGGACCTCCAAGTGTTGGCATAACAAACACTTCGGCTGGCCCCTCCTCANGCCCCGTAAAGGCGAGATATTGACCATCCGGTGATATAAAAGGATGGCTTACTTCTCCTAAATTAGAAGTAAGACGTCGAGCAATCCCTCCACTGACTTCCACCGTCCATAGATCGTCTTCCGCCACAAATACAACTTGATTTTCGTGAATAGTTGGGAAACGATAATAACCTTGTATAGACAAAAAAATTCCTCCAAACTTCAACAACTTTATGTATTCTTCAGATTAACAAATATAAGGGCAATAACCGCCAAGATAATTCCAATTATAGATTTTGTACGCAGCTTTTCCTTAAGNACAACTACACCAACAAGTGTGGTAAATAGCACGCTACTGGCAGCTGATACAGGAAAAACAATCAAGGCATCTATGGAATCCAATGCCACTAAGAACGTAACACTTTGGAAAAAATTGGAAACACCAACCAAGATACCAAAGACATATTCCCAACGTGTTGGTATGATCTTCTGATAAATGCAGACGATAGTAAAAACAAACGTTGTTACACCAAACAGAAAAAACAAATAAAATGGNTTTTCATCTACTGGACAAGTCTCATTAAAGATCTTCATCAAAAGACGGCCTACACCAGCATTCACGAACGTAAGGGATATCATAATAGCTCCTAAGCCACCTGTTATCGATATGTTACTAGGAATTACTTCTACAGGATCATTTGTGCTTAGAAGAGGGAGTGCNGNGCAGGTGAGAAAAATGCCTAAGATTTGCCATGCACTAGGTATTTCGTGCCAGATCAGAATTGCAAAGGTGATCGGTATNACCATCGAAAGTCGAAGTATAGCTGTNGTAACAACAACACCNCTAACTTGAACTGNAGCCTTCCATAAGAAGAATCCAANCGCGTAAGTGATACCATTAGTNANNCCAAGTCCNGTCGCCAATCCGGAGAAACTTAAACTATCCAANTGCATCATCGACCANATAGCNATTAACAATGCAACCAAATAATTTATGAAACCAATAGAATCTAAACAGTGACCACGATCCTTTGCATATTTGAGAAATATTCCAAAGGNAGAGGAAANTATTACGTGCAGGATCAGGGAGATCAAGCATTACCCTACTTCATTAAACCTCGAATCACATAATCCAAAATACCGCCATGGCGATAATATTCTACCTCAATCGGTGTATCAATTCGGACGATGGCTTGGATCTGACGACTTGAACCGGATTCGTTGGTAATCTGAATAGTAACTTCCTGTTGTGGTTCTAAGTCGTCGGAGATACCGAGTATACTGATTACTTCTGCCCCTGTTAGTCCAAGTGATTTAATGCTGTTGCTAGCCTGAAATTGTATGGGTAAGATTCCCATTCCAATCAAGTTGCTCCGATGGATCCGTTCATAACTTTCCGCTACCACAGCCACAACACCAAGCAATTTCGGACCTTTAGCTGCCCAGTCACGAGAACTACCGCATCCATACTCTTTACCTGCGAAAATGACCATTGGTGTTCGAGTTTCAATGTAGTTTCTGGATGCTTCATAAATTGTGGCATGTTCCTCGCTGGGAAAGACCTTGGTGTAACCGCCTTCAACATCATCAGTTAGCATCAAGTTTTTAATCCGATTATTGGCGAAAGTTCCACGTGTCATCACTTGATCATTTCCTCGTCTTGATCCATAAGAATTGAAATCACGTTGTTCAACCCCTTGGTCAATCAAGTGTTTACCAGCGGGGCTTTGCGCAGCAATCATTCCAGCAGGAGAAATATGGTCTGTTGTTACGGAATCACCAAGAAGTGCTAAGATACGTGCGTTTGCAATCTCCATAATGGGATCTATCTGCAGGCTGAAATCCTCAAAGAACGGTGGTTTCTGAATGTAAGTGCTTTTATCATTCCACGCATAGATTTCTCCAGTCGGCACCTCAAGATTGGACCATTCTGGAGCCTGATTGTCAATTTCAGAGTAAAGTCGACTAAAGGTCTCAGAATTAACGGCCGAAGAAATAAGATCTGTTATCTCTCGTTGTGTTGGCCAGATATCGGATAGATATACGGCAGTTCCATTGTCATCAGTGCCAAGTGGCTCCGTAGTTAGATCAATACCAACGTGACCAGCAATTGCATAGGCAACCACTAAAGGCGGGGACATAAGAAAACTTGCCTTTACGTCCCGATGAACGCGCGCCTCGAAGTTTCTGTTTCCGGACAAGACGCTGGCCGTGACTAAACCAGATTCCTGAATAGCCTGCTGGACTTCTTCCTCTAATGGGCCGCTATTGCCAATACAAGTTGTACAGCCATATCCGACTACATTAAATCCCAATTTTTCAAGGTAAGGCAATAACCCGGTGGCCTTCAGGTATTCTGTAACAACGCGAGAACCAGGTGCCAAGCTAGTCTTAACATAATCTGGTACACGCAATCCAATTTCAACAGCTTTCTTGGCTAAAAGTCCAGATGCAATCATTACAGATGGGTTGCTTGTGTTTGTACAACTCGTAATTGCTGAAATGACAACGGAACCATGCGAAATCCCGTTTTTTCGATCTGGTATTTGATTGACTGCTTCACCATCCAAACCAAAGCCTCCATCCGAAACGGGTTGGCTTAGCAGCTTATGAAATGTATTTTTGACCTGTGACAATACAATTCGGTCTTGAGGCCTTTTGGGACCAGCAATCGATGGCTCAATACTACCTAGATCAATCTCAAGTTTTTGACTATAATCAATTTCGCCATCTTTGGGAATACCAAACAGTCCCTGATGCTTAAGGTAATTTTCAATCAGATGGATTTTCGTGTCTTCGCGACCTGTCAATTCAAGATATCGAATCGACTCTCCATCTGCCGGAAAAAACCCAATAGTCGCACCATATTCAGGGCACATATTCGATATCGTGGCACGATCAGGAAGCGAGAGAGTTTCGACTCCTTCACCAAAAAACTCAACAAATTTCCCAACAACTTGAGTCTCTCGCAACTTCTGAGTAACAGTTAATACTAAATCTGTTGCTGTGATCCCTTCTTTGAGTGCCCCTATCAGGTTTACACCCACTACTTCGGGCGTAAGGATGTAAACTGGTTGCCCCAGCATCGCCGCTTCCGCTTCAATGCCACCAACACCCCATCCAACAATACCTAAACCATTAATCATTGTGGTGTGAGAATCTGTTCCAACAAGAGTATCAGGGTACGCAACCCAACCTCCAACACTCTCATCAGTTACCACAACTTTGGCAAGGTACTCTAGGTTTACTTGATGAATAATTCCAGTTGACGGTGGAATAACTGTAAATTTCTCAAATGCTCGTTGTCCCCACTTCAGAAATTCGTAACGTTCCTTATTTCGCTCAAATTCGATTCGCGTATTAATACCCAATGCATCATTTGATCCATAAGCATCAACCTGAATGGAATGATCAATAACAAGGTTCACTGGAATAAGGGGCTCAATGATTTTGGGATTACCACCAAGTTCCTTAACAGTCGACCTCATTGCTGCTAGGTCGACTAACAATGGTACTCCTGTAAAATCTTGAGCAATTACCCTTGCGGGTTTAAACGGAATTTCCATTGCTTTTGGTTTGGTAGCCTCCCAAGCTGCGATATCTATAATATCCTGTTCAACAATAACTTCGTTATCGTAATTTCGCAACAGTGCTTCAAGTAAAATTCGAATACTAATCGGTAATCTCGAAATTTTACCGATTCCCTGATTTTCAAGCTCTGGCAATGAATAGTATTGAATTTGCCTATTACCGCTTTCAAATGACTGAAGCGAGTTGAACAAATTATGCATTATTTGACTCCAAACACTTTGTATGTTTCATCAAAAACACTAATAATAGCATAAGGATACTGAAATCTCAATAGATTCTAATATCCTTATACATCAGTTATATCAATAAATAGACTTTCCAAATCATCCGGTATGCTCCCTAAAAACGCGAATTTTGATTGGTTCAGAATAGCTACAGATTCACAGTTTTTTTCCACCTCTGTTATGTGATTTGTTGCCATCACAATAATCTTACCCATTAAACTTAACTCGGTAATCAAATCGGTAAACTCAATCTGTCCTCGTGGGTCTAGTACTGAGATTGGATTATCGAGCAACCAAATATCTGGATTGTACAGAAAAGTCTTGGCCAATAGCAATCGATGCTTCTGCCCCAATGAGAGCTCAGCTATTTTTTCCTGACCAAACTCAGATAGATCCATTAAATCCAGTACATCCTTAATGGTTGAAGATATTTTTCTCTTCTCAAATTTATATGCGGAAGCGAAAAAATCGAGGTACTGCCGTACGGTAAGATAGGGATATCCTTCAAAAATGTTAGGGACGTAACCAATTAACGGTCGAATTTTGTCGAGGTTAGAATACACATCGACACCGTTAATTTCAATTTTTCCTGATGTTGGCCGCACCAGTGTCGCCAGTATCTCAATTAGAAGGGTCTTTCCTGATCCGTTTCTACCTAGTATGCCAAGCCGATTACCCGCATCTAAACGAAAGGTCAGATCCGTCAGCAACGATTTCTTTCCGCCAATTTTGGAAAGATTTTGAACGTCGAGCATCTAAGATCCAAGAAAGAATAATTCGCTATTGTTTATTTGTTGATTATGATAGACCAGATGGTGATTTAGCTCAAATCAACTTTTACAGGCTGATTTTTTTTCGCTGAGTCCCATGCAGCCTCAGTCAGTTGGATAACCCGAAGCCCATTTTTGGCATCAATTGGATTTTCGGTGCGTTGCCCACGAATTAGTTTGATGAAAGCTTGGTCTTTATTTTCTGACCGGGGCAGATCCTCTCGGTCAACCTCTACTCTACCTATCCCCTGCTCTTCACGGTAAACCCTACCCTCTCGAACGAAAAGTGTGCCATCTTCAAGCCAAATGGTAAAATCTTCGTGCATGCCACCAACGGCATGCCCAACGACACTAATATTGCACAAAACTCCAGTATCAAACTTAATAGACATAGCTGTCAGAATATCAACCTCACAATTCTTGTAATCCATCATTGCATATACTTCACTCGGGCTGGCTTCCAAGATCCATAATAGAATATCTATGAGATGACTTCCGGAATCATTCAATTGACCACCACCACTCAGGGATAATTTCTGACGCCATTTTCCCTGTTGGTTACGGTACCAATTTTGACATTGGTGCGCAGTGACAAAATTTGCCTTCCCTAGTTCCTCGTTTTGCACAACATTACGACAATATACATAAGCCGACTGCAAGTGGCGTTGATAACCTATCATCAGATGTTTCCCAGTTTCCTCAATTTTATCAATCACCTGCTTAGCATGGTCAACAGTGCATACCATCGGTTTTTCTGTATGAACATGGCAATCAGCATCAAGCGAATCCATAATCTGTTCAAAATGTAGTGTATGGGGTGTACTAATGACGACTGCATCAGGTTGAACAGCGGACAACATCTCCTGATGGTTACCGAACGTTGGCACGTCATTTTCAAATCCAACACTTTCTTTAAATGCATTCAAGGCATCTTGACTTACATCGGTTAGTCCAACAATTTCCGTGCCTTCAACACCGAGAATACTTCGTCCATGTCCACGTGAATTCCCACCACATCCGATAAAACCAACTCTGACTGTTTTAACCATCATTGACTTCCTATCTTGTTATAATCATTCAGTTTGATTACTGTTAAGTGCTGTCATGTTACGTAGATTCAACAATGGTGTCATTACACCACCTGCACATGGAATCATCACGCCAGTATCGTAAATCTTGATTCCTGCCATTACAGCATTTGCCACGTCTTCTGGCTCTCCTGGACGAAACATGGTGATATAACCTTTTTCTGCAGCCTCGATGTAATCGGGAATTCTTACACGGGCAAGATCCGTGTTGGTTACACCGACTTCAACACCGTTTACCTTGATACCTTTCTCAACAAGACGTCCTGCATAAACTTTCATGCCCATTTCTAATGCGGCCTTTGACATGCAATAGGCAGCCCGATTATCAGAAGCTAACGTGTCGGATATCGAAAGCGTGTAGATGATACAGCCTTTAATTTTCTTCTCGATCATGTAATTTGCAACACGCTGTGTTAAAAAATGGGGACCTTTGAGATTAACGTCCATGACGGCATCATAATCTTTTTCCGATTCTGCTAGAACATCAGAAATGATTGTAATACCCGCGTTATTGATAAGCAGATCAACCTTTCCGAACGCATCAATTGCGGCTTCAATCAGGGGTTGATGGTGGCTCAAGTTACCAACGTTTGCTTGAAAGATTATAGATTTTCTCCCCTGTTGAATTATTTCCTCTTTCACCTCAGTTGCGGCCGATTGGTTTCTACTATAGTTAACTAGAACATCGCAACCTTGGCGTGCTAACTCGATCGCTATTGCACGACCGATACCACGACTGGATCCAGTAACAACCGCGCTTTTACCTTCAAGCAATATGTTTTTGGAAAAAAAACCCTGATCTTGGACCATTACATCTCCTGATGATTTTACGATTGTTTTATGCCATCTTATACTATTCGGGGTTGCTATGATGGTTGCTACAACTAGTAACTCTCTATAACAAGGCTAAGGTACAGGAAACTATTTGGAAAAAATTTGCTTTACCCCTTCGATAAATGCCAATTGGATAGAGATTGTAGAAAAATTTAGTGATTTTGTCAAATTACCCTTGTTGTTGATAAGATTTTGGGCATGTAACCTTTCTGTGAAAGAGCGTTTCTAGCAATACCACTTCTATCTTTAATTATTTAGCTAAGACTCCTGAAACCCGGCACAATGGAGGTGGTTTATGGGAACAAATAAATCAAGTTCCATGACAGAATTTAGCCGATGTGACCAAAGCGAGGAAAGGAAGCCGATTTTGTTACTATGATAATTGCGAATACGGTTTTATGTATTGATCGTCAGTGGCAATCGTAAACTGTAATTCCATCGGCTCGACGAACAACTGGTAATTGTAAAATGTCTTCCAAAAATTGTAGATGTTGATCATTATGTGTAATTATATAACGGATATTAAAATCAGCAAAAACCGAAGTTGCCAAAGTTCGGGCTGGTTTTGAGGAAGGAGCAGGTTTACCGCGCATTAGTGTTGAAATAATCGGCGTTTGATCCAAGAAACTAAGTGCCTTCAGAGAGGGCCTGGACACATAACCTCCAACTAACGATTTCTGATGGATCGTCGCCATATAGAGTGTAACCGGCCGCGAAGGAATGTCAATTACTCCATAGTTTTCAGGGTCTGTGGCCATCTGACGATAAAAACTGGGAACCTCAATTTTGGTGGTCACGTATGGGACTGCTAAATATTCCAAACCGATCAACACAGCTAATATTCCGTTGAACACAATCTTGACTGTTGCGGTACCTCTCCTTATTGTTTTGATTGATCTAGATCTCATTTGATTCCTACAAGCAGACAAAATTATTTCATTCAGATTTGTGATGCCATAACCTACCAGCACTGACATACACAATTTAAGCATAATATCAAATCTCTCAGGAACCCCAGTGAAAGAGATAAAAGGCATATATCGATGAAATAGAAGGTATGGTAAAGGAACAGAAAACTGTTTGCCACCAACATGCAGGTAGGGGCCAAGAGTCATAATGAAGAAAATAAGACCTGCTACAGCCCAAAGATGACAGCGTCGATCTTTTATAACTGCGTAAAGCGACAAGATTAAAACGATGTAGCCAAGATAATTTGAGTTCTCCGCGGTATTTCCTGTCCAATCTTTCCAGATTCCACCAAACCACCTTCTCCCCCANGTAGANATGCCACTTGGNACAAAGAAACTNTCNAAATCTGCNGACCAGATCTCAGGATTATGNTCNCCTGTAAAATNTTGNGTNATCTTTNTATACAACATTGGCATCAGAATTGGTGACATTACAACANAGAANATGAGNATANCCATGCCNAANCTTTTGAGGAAACCATTGTCAATAATNNNCCTTCCNCACTTGNNCNTGTAAAAGATTACAAAAATCNCGGTGAATACGAAACAGTAAATCATGTAATACCANGANCAAAGACTATTCAAAACCNANAAAAGNGCNGTTAAAATNNNATTTANNTTNCTNTCTTCTNGATANGTTTTCAGCAGATACAATNCATATAGTGGAATCCACTCCATTGCNATTAATTGNAANTGACCAAGTCCATGCGCNAAATGNAANGGNCAAAAAGTGAAAACAATTCCAGCTACAAATGCCGGCAATTTTCGATCCANCAGATAATCTGCCAAGTAATACATTGATANGCCNGACATCACAAAGGAGAACAAAACTACCAGATTATAGACCTCTTCCATTTTGAAGAAGAACTGGAAAGGGATTGATATCAGTCCATTAAATGGATTCAAGGTCTGAAACAACAAGGTGATTCCATCCGGATAATGTAAGAGGTTAGTGTAGTACGGATGTGTTCCTGCCATCAGTGACTTCTTCATCCACCACATATTCCAGACATTTTGAAACCCATCACCACCGTCACACATAAAATGACTTGAGAAGCGGAAGACAACAGGATAAGTCATAATTATTGTCAGGATTGCATAACCGAAAAATAGAATTGAGAATAGTTTGAGCTTCTTCATGAAGTTCTCTTAAATACTAAGAAGAATCACTTGGTTTGCTAGTTTTAGACGTTTGTATAAACTAATTGACATCTTTGTATCAGTGCTTGGAGAAATTCAAAGCNCCGGCTGTAACACCTATGACCNGGGCTTTGAATTTGGAGAATGTTCTTGGATTGAGGGCAAGTTTGGGTTGGGCTTAAACAGCAAATATCGATTTTCGTCTCAACAGCCGAAGACCTATATAAAAAGTGAAACAATACTACTCGCCATGCGTTCCCTTAGCAAGGATTTCCTCACAATCTATGGTATAACGAACCTTAGGTACTTTAACGAAATTGATTAGGAGATTTGACATGAGCTCAGATACTGAATCACTGACAATAGGCCCAAAGCCGGATGATTCTATCCACATTATTCACGAGGCTTTGAGGCACCGAAAAGAAGAAATTCCACTTTCTTATCTGATGGGAGTTTCAGGTGAAGCGTTTCGCTTTTTTTATAACCGCCAACAATTGAAGAAAGGAATGCACACGACTTTTTATAATCCATTGCGTGCAGCGTCCAAAGCACTAGGTTTTGAGCACGAAATGATATACGATGACACTTTTCAGGCTGCGTGGGGTCGGTTGCAAAATAATGTTCAACTGGGTAAAACAGCATTAATACCACTTTCGGATGGATGTTCTTTCTTAATTGAAAATGATAATCCAAATACCGTTGTGTGCCAAAATGGTCATCGGCATGAATTTAGTTTTGACCAATTACGGGAAAAATGGCAGAAACTTGAGGGACTTCTAGAAATGGGGCTTCATGGATATTATCAGTTCGTTCTTGGTAACAGACCCCATCGTCCTAAAGAACGTGAAATGGCATTAGGAACCTTCCGAAGTGCTAGTAAGTTGATGAAATCCCGTCGGAAAATTAGGGGTTGTACGATGGGAATATCTGCCTATGAAGAATTGATCTCTCACATGCAAAGAATTATAGATCAGCAACAAGATATTGAAAAAAGATCCGAAATTGCTAAATGGAATAAAAAATTGCTTCTGCAATGTCTTGAAGGAAGAAGAGCAGCAGTTTCATATATTGAAATCGTTCGGAAAGATTTTGAAGGAGAAGAGCTTGAACACCTGGAAAGAGCTGTAGTTGCCTACCGAAACGTCGTGAAACTCTTAGAATCGCTACAGACCATTTTTCCTTCACCAAAATCCGTTTCAGCAGAAACTTATTCGAACCCAACTACAAATCATTCAGAAGGTTCACAATTAACGGAACAACGATTTATTCTCAAGATACCTGCTTTTGGGAAAAATTGGCAGACACAAGCAAAGCAGTTCAAATTAAGCTGTAAAGCATCTATTAAACTCCTTAAAAAGCTTGTCAAGTTTGAGTTTGATGGGGTTAGTGCACTTGAAGATGTTGTCCGAGTTGGCGAAAAACTAAAAATGTGATTCAGATTTTCTGTATATTTAATCCGAAATTTAGATTGCCATAGAAAAATTGGACGGTCCATCTGATGAAGGAATTTCTAAGAATTCTGAAATACGCGCGCCCTTACCTGCCTAAATTACTTTTCGGTTTCTTTTTAATCCTCATCATTGCTCAATCCCAGCTAGTCATGCCACTAGTACAGCGATTTGTTATTGATGGCATTTTATCTGACGTAAGAGCAACAGAGCTTACCCATTCTGTGTTTGGTTATCATCTAACTTATTCACCAACGTATTGGCTGATTGTAATTTTATCCTCAATTATTATTTTTAATGCCTTAGTTGGTCTCATCTCCTATGTACGTACTGTCATTATGGAGTGGGTTAGTCAACGTATCCTATTTGACATGCGAAATCAGGTGTTCTCGCATTTGCAAAAACTCTCGATGCGCTTCTACGATGTACAGGGAACAGGACAAATTCTCTCGCGAGTGAAAGAGGATGTTAGTTCTTTACGTTCACTGGTGACTGATACCTCGATTGACATCCTGACTGATGTAATGATGTTCGTGACTGTGGTGTCTATCATGTTCTCCTGGAGTTGGAAACTAACTCTTATTTCTTTGTTAATACTACCTGTGGTAGCTGGTAACTATCTTTTCTTTATTGGCAGATTGCGTGTACTTTGGCGTCATTTGAGGCACCGATGGGCGGACATTTCAACTGAATTGTATGAGTCTGTTGCGGGAGCAAAAGTTGTCAAAGCCTTCCACCGGGAAAATTATCAAAAACGTCGTATGTTCCATGGAATGCGCCAGACCCTAGAATGGCAAATTAAGATTGCCAAGTACCGGACAGCTATGGGACGCATCTCAGGTTTTTTTCAGTCGTTTGGTACAGCAATTGTGCTTTGCTACGGTGGATACTTAGTAATTCAAGGTGAATTCACTGTAGGTACTCTGGTCGCCTATTATCAATATTTAGGTCGTTTATACGGTCCNATGATGAAGTTGATCNANATTAACGCTACCATNCAAGAAGCAATGGTTTCGGCTGAGCGAGTCTTTGGACTGCTCGACTCNCAACCAACGGTCGACGAAGTNACNNATGCTGTTGAGCTACCAGAGATCTATGGACACGTTAAATTTGAAAATGTTNCNTTTCATTACGAACCGGAAAATCCTGTGCTTCACGGTATCTCTTTTGATGCCAAACCNGATATGATGGTNGCACTTGTTGGGCCATCAGGTTGTGGCAAAAGTACCATTGCCAATTTGATCGCTAGATTTTACGATCCTACAAAGGGGNCAATTTACATTGACGACTANGATCTGCGNAAAATAACATTGAAATCGCTTCGTAACCAGATTGGNATTGTCCTCCAGGACAATTTTCTGTTTCAAGGTTCGGTGGCAGAGAATATCCAGTTCGGTCGATTGGATGCGACNGAAACTGAAATAGTAGAAGCCTCTTTAGCAGCTAATGCCCATCAATTTGTGGTCGAGGAACTTCAAGGTGGATACGAAGCAGAAGTTGGGGAACGCGGTATGCGATTGTCAGGAGGACAAAAGCAACGAATTTCCATCGCTCGAACTATCTTGAGAAATCCACGAATCCTGATTCTTGATGAAGCGACATCTGATTTGGACTCTGAATCGGAATCCCTGATTCAAGAGGCATTGGATAGGTTAATGACAGGCAGAACTACTTTCGTCATTGCCCATCGTCTATCAACAATCTTGAAAGCTGATATGATCTTGGTAATGAAAGACGGCGGAATTGTAGAAAAAGGTACCCATGAGGAATTATTAGAACTGAATGGGTTATATGCAAGTATGTACCAAAAACAATTTAAAACTAAACCACAAAATATAGATTGGCTAAACTAGGATCGAAATTTCACGGTTTCGCTATTCCATTCCCCAAACGCCAATTGTCAAAGTAAGGAGTTAAAGCAA
>NZUQ01000138.1 GCA_002697225.1 Candidatus Poribacteria bacterium | reverse complement strand
TGTTTCGCCTCTTCCTCAGAGTTTGGAGTAATTCCTAGTCAAACTTGAGCAAAATGTGACTCTCCACATGAAATTTAATAACTTTGTAAATATGTTACAGATTTAATGTTACAAACATATTGCGCTTTCTATACATATATGTAACAAAAATGTAAAAACTCTCAGCTAAAATTTAAGTTCTTTTGTAATAGGGCTACAATGTAGGATTGATCGATGCTCTCAAGAAACTTGAGGAATGATGTAATCAGTACCGGAACGTCCAGTACCGATTACATCGCAAACGTGGACTTTATTAAGAAACGGGATTTGCAGATTTGGGTTTTAAAAATAACATCTTAGGAAAAGGGAATTCTAATGAAATTAAAAATCAATCATTCAATTAAAAGGATTTTGAAGGGTTACCAGTATCTATTATTTGTACTGGTTATTGCAACTTTACTAAGTTCCGTCTCGCTCTCATGGAGCCAAAACGGGAAAATCAGTGGTTATTACATTGGAGATTATTACTATTTAGCTTCGGCACATAACGAGGATTGGCAAGGACGGCATGGATTCCAATACCGGCGCATCTACCTCAATTACGACAAGAACATTGCCGATGACTTGGCTATCCGCCTACGATTTGAAATGAATAGTCCATCTTTCAACACCAAAGAACCAGGGAAAATTGTACCTTTCGTCAAACATGGGTACTTGAAGTGGTCCAATTCGGATTGGAGGACAACCAGTTATTTCGGCCTTATCGGCACACCCACGTTTGCTACAGTCGAGCAAATCTGGGGTTACCGTTCAGTGGCCAAGACGCTGGAAGATCTTCATAAATTGGGTAGTAGTACCGATTTCGGTGTGGCTACCAAAGGCAGTTTCGACACAGATAAAAAATTCAGCTATCATGCTATGCTGGGAAACGGGGCCGGGACCAAAGGCGAAGCCAACAGCGATAAGAAAGCTTATTTATCATTCACTGCTCGTCCAGTTGCAGGATTGATTGCTGAAGTGTATGGTGAATTTGGAACGGGAGCTAATCAAACCAGTAACTACATGTTCCATGGATTATTAGGTTATCAAAAGAATCAACTAAATCTTGGCTTGTTGGTTAGTAACAAAACAAAACAAAAAGGCAAGGAGGATGAAACGCGTTTAGCTGGATCCGCCTTTGGCTCCATGCAATTGGGAAATAGGTTGACGGCGCTCGCGCGTATTGATAGGAACTTTGACCCACATACCACCGGGGAGAAAATTTCGTATCTGCCGCATGCGGCTACTGCGGCATCTAACACAATTATTTGGGGGGTCGACTGGTCCCCAGCGGTAAACACCCATATTATTCCGAATCTGGTGGCGATCCTCTATGACGAACCGGAGAAGGGTGACAAACCAGACATGGATCTACAACCCCGTTTGACACTTTACTATAAATTTTAGCATCAATTTTAGCATCTTTTTGACGTTCCAAAATTTTAATTCCTGCACAATCTTGGAACGTCAAGTTAGGTTTAATTGCTTCTTGATAGTCGTTTAAGTAGTTTCTTATATGATCAAAAGTATTTCTAGCAAATAAAAAACAATATCATATAATACAAATAATCACTTGCTTTATAGTAGGATAGTACGTAAAACAGCATAACATTATGGGTTTTCGAACAGTTTTAATTTTCAGTCAGCTGGGAATCGCTTTAGCTTTCTGCTTGGTTATTGTTTTGGGTTTTAACAATGTTATCGATACATTGGAGGACCCACCTTTCAACCTGCCGAAACCTGTGACCCTCAATCTGCACAGCCAGCTTTCAAGGTATCTGCTGGTTGCGATTACCATCAGTGTGTTTTTGGCTATGGTACTTTCATGGGCAATAGCTAAACGTACCTCTCGATCAATAGAAAGTGTTAAACATTTTCTAGAAGGTCTTATACGCAATCAGTCTCCTCTGGAACAATATAGTCACCCTAATTTAATCGAAGGTTTCGCTGAATTTTCTGAGTTATCAACTCACCTGAGTAAATTGGTGGCGTTCTTTCAGAATGATTTGAATACAACACGGTACTCTGCGCAAATGAAGCAGTTAATATTAGACAACATAGCTGAAGCCACCATGTTGATTGATCAGAAATTTATTATTGAATATGGCAATCAAAGCGCATTTGATTTGTTGGAAATTGATAATGAAAATAGCATAGGCTTGTCACTTTTTGAAATTGATCGAACTTCCAAGTTGAATGATATTATTAAACGATGTGTAGAGACTCAAAAAGCGCAGTCGGATGAAGTCCAATTGAACAATGTCAGTGAAGCTGTTGTTTCACTTGTGGTAATTCCTATCTTTCAGAGTTTTAGTTCTCTCTCTGAATCGAAGAACCAATATCTTATCGTGATGCAAGATATTAGCATGCTCAGGAAACTTCAGCAGGTCAGATCCGACTTCGTTACTAACGCATCACATGAGCTGCGAACCCCTTTAACAGCAATCCAAGGATATGCTGAGACTTTATTAGATAAAGAAAATGGCAAGAAAAAGCAGCGTCAGCAATTCATAGTCAGAATTTATGAACAAGCCATCTATCTATCAGGTTTAATTTCAGATTTGCTTAATCTTTCAAAAATTGAATCTGGTGGTCTGCAGCTTAATTTTGAAAACTGTAAAATAGCTAACTTACGAAAGAAAATCACGAATTTGTTTGAACCGCTTTTCTCGGAATCAAAAATGAATTTCGAATGGAAAATCCCAGATAACTCAACAGAGATCTACGTGGATCCAGAACTTATTACCCAAGTTTTGGTCAATTTGATAGACAACGCGATTAAATACGCTGAACCAGGTGGTACAATATCCGTATCGGTTCAGACTGAGGAACACAACATCATCTTTCAAATTAAGGATACGGGTATAGGTATTCCAAAACGAGAGCTTGAAAGAATTTTCGAGCGATTTTATCGCGTGGACACCGGTGGAGCTAACCAAATCAAAGGAACCGGATTGGGACTGTCTATTGCCAAACACATCGTATTGCAACACGGTGAAAAAATTTGGGTGGAAAGCGAAGTCGGTGAGGGAACGAGTGTGTTCTTTTCCGTCAAAAAACAACGAAATACTGCCTTACCTTAAGACAAATTTACCCTTTATCTGGAAAGAAGGAATAGCCCCATGATGATAAAACCTAAA
Organism: Candidatus Poribacteria bacterium; assembly: GCA_002697225.1. The sequence goes on along the minus strand of NZUQ01000138.1, from coordinate 16,985 downwards.
ATTCTTTTTATGTGTGTGGCTAATTCATGTCGCAGTCAAATGGCAGAGGTGTTAGGTCGCCACTATCTAGGACACGAATTCGATGTTTACAGTGCCGGATCAAAACCGACGCAACCGAATCCNCATGCTTTAAAAGCCCTAAATAGTTGTGGGTATAATACCTCTACGTTGTTTTCAAAATCTTTCGATCAGATCCCCGATGACATAGACTATGCCATCAGCTTATGCCAAGAGCAGGAGCTCACTTGTCCTACTTTCCCAACTACTGTAACGCGATTGGCTTGGCCAACACCCGATCCAGCCTCAGTCTCAGGCCAAGAAAACGAGATACAGGATTTTTTCACCGAAACACTTAGATCAATAGAACAAAGAATTATTCAATTCCAACAACAACTAAGCGACAGCTGATTGCCAGTGAGATACTCGACGCCAGCCATAATCCTCTGCGAGTTTTTGGGTTCCCTTTTTCTAGTCTTATCCGCAGTTTCACCAATTATTCTTTTTGATCAAGTTCTAGAATCAGGTATAGCTATAGCAGTACTTGCTGACAGTCTGGCAGTCGGTTTTGTTTTGTTCGGTTTAATTGAGATTTTTGGTCCAATCAGTGGTGCGCATTTTAATCCCGCTGTTAGTATTGCTTTGGCAATTACCGGACAAACAAAGTGGACAATTGTCCCAAGCTACATTATTTCACAGATACTCGGTGGCATAGTAGGTGTTCTTTTTTCACACCTTATGTTTTATCACCAAATTCCAAAAATCCTTTCGATCTCAGAAAAAGCTAGGTCGGGTGGTAATTACGTGGCAGAAGTATTAGGCACCTTTATCCTACTGATTGCCATTTTATTGTTGATACACCACCAATCTGACAAGATAGCACTAATCATTGGGCTACTAGTTGGAGGTGAACTCATTACCACATCAAGCACGATGTTCGCAAATCCACAGGTGACACTGGCTAGAATATTAACATACTCACAAGCGGGAATTCGACCTACAGATGCAGTTGTGTTTATTATCATGCAGTTGGTTGGTATGCTCTTAGCTGTGGGGACATGGAAATTTTTGGAAAAAAACCAACTACCAAAACTATAAAATAATTAACAATTATTTTACTAAGCATACAACTAGACAAGACAGAAATGTAACAAAATATTAGCCTGCAACTGAACGTACTCAGCCTTATATAACCCCCTACCTTTCTCCCCAATAACATTGCCCCTATCCAAACCAAAGTATGCAACTTTCTCTAGCGCTCCAACTATAAAATCACTTTACAATCTTAGAACACCGAGTTATCATGTGGAGGGTTGGAGCTGAGCTTAGCATAGCTACCTTACCTATAAATTTTATTGCCTTGGTAAAAACAAGATTTCCCACATCTTCGACNAGCTAATTCTAGCAATCAGACGCCTACTAACACGAAATNCATACAGNTTGAATAAACGGTATNTTGCCAACCAGTGTGTTTAATGCCTAAGAATATGTCAGAAAGCTTAAAGCGTACACCTCTATATCATACACATAAAAAAATCGGNGCAAAACTAATTGAATTCGGTGGATGGGAGATGCCAGTTCAATACAGCAACATCATCGAAGAACATCTAACAGTTAGATCAAAGGTAGGAATATTTGATCTTTCCCACATGGGAGAAATAGTGATTTNCGGGCANGGTGCATTAAAATTGGTTCAGAAACTAATTACTAACGATGCCGCCGGAAAACTGGTTGATGGACGTATACTGTATAGTCCAATGTGTAATCCAGCAGGTGGTATTATCGACGATTTGCTTGTATACCGCCTNGCAGAAGATCGATATATGCTAGTTGTTAATGCATCCAACATCAAGCGAGACTTTGAATGGATTTGTGCGCACAATGACGACAATGCAGAAATTGAAGACCGNAGTGATCGTACCGTTTTGATCGCTTTACAAGGACAGAACTCAGTTCAGANCCTCCAAACGCTCTCAGATGTCGATGTCACAGCCATTCAATACTATTGGTTTCAGGAAGGGCTCATTACAGGTATTCCTGTTATCATTTCACGAACAGGGTATGCAGGAGAAGTTGGATTTGAATTGTACACTGATGCTCGCTACGGAGCAGATCTTTGGGATAGCCTTTACAAATCGACCATTGCAGAGGGAGGCTTACCCGTTGGACTTGGTGCTAGAGACACTCTACGATTAGAAGCAGGTCTGCCTTTACATGGTAATGACATTGATCAAACAACTACCCCTTTGGAATCGAGATTGAGTTGGGCAGTCTCTCTCAAAAAAGGAGATTTTATTGGACGGGAAGCATTAATAAAGCAAAAAAAACAAGGAATCACAAATCGTTTAATTGGTTTCCGAATGCTGGATCGGAGTATTGCCCGTTCACACTATCCAATCTACCAAGACGGAGAATGTATCAGCAAAGTTACGAGCGGTGGGCTCTCGCCAACGTTAGGAGTTAGTATTGGTTTGGCATATCTGTCAAACGAACAAGGAAAGATGGGTTCAAAAATCGAAATCCAGATCCGAAAAAAGTTACATCCCGCTGAGGTTGTTCCAATACCATTTTACAGGTCCCAGAAACTTACCGTGTAATTCCATTCTTTATGATTAAAAAAATCGCATAGATAAACACAAAATGAATCAAGCCTTTCACCTAGTTACGTTACCTCTATTTCTTATCTCTTCTTATCAAGGCATCCATGGTCAAGAAGTGCCCCTTATTCAAAATAAAGAAGTCAGCGCAACGATAGTTCTTCCCGATTCTCCCTCCCGAATAGAAACGCATACCGGACGACTCTTTTGTCGTTACCTAGCTATGCTGGCACGACAATCGTTTATATCTTCAACAATCAGAGAATCAGAATTTACCGCTAACTCCGGAAAAGCGGTAGTTTTAATAGGTAACGCAGAGTCGAATCAACTGATTCAGCAAATGGCTAAAAAAGGNTTTTTCAAGCTTTCCCAAGACTACCTCGGATTGATCATAATAGTACAGGTCAAAGTCTTTTATAGTTCCTCTACTATTAGGGAGGTAACTCTTGGGATTGGAAAAACGAAGGACCTGAAACAGCTGGAGGTCTCTACACAGCAGCATACCAGTTCAAGGTTCTTAAGGATAGTTGATGGAAATAGATCGAGATCCGGTTCAAGATCTTGACCGGATACATGGAACTGGAATATGGAATAGCTTGAAGATTGAAAAATTCACTTTGAGTACTTGGAGTCTGGGCGTACGAAGAAAACGAAAATTTTATAGAGGGCTGGTTTGACGAACTCAGAATGTATCTCGATAAGAAAAACGACGAATTTTGAACAAGACAGCAAATTCAAAAAGTAAGCAAAATGTGCAAATTTCACCAAGAAAGGGAAAATGATGGGAGACGAACTTAATTATCCAGAGGATCTTAGATACAATGAATCCCACGAGTGGGCTAGATGCAAAGATAACACTATTACGGTTGGGATATCAGATCACGCTCAGGCGGAGCTGCAAAATGTTGTCTATGTCGAACTACCTGAAGTTGGCTCCAACACCAAGCAAAAGGAGGAATTTGGAGTAATTGAATCTGTCAAAGCTGCCTATGAACTGTACGCACCAGTGAGTGGCGAAATTATCGAAATCAATCTGGAACTTGAGCATGCTCCGGAACTGGTGAACGAAGATCCATATAATCAAGGGTGGATGATAAAAATTCGGATGGATGATCCTGATGAACTAAACAATTTACTCTCTGCTGAAGACTACTATGCTAACATCAATAACGAAGAAATGAGTGAATAATGTTAAACCAACACCAAAGAGATCCATTTGTCAAACGTCACCTCGGTCCAAGAACGAAAGAGGTCGAATTGATGTTGAAAACCGTTGGGTACAGTTCAATTGACAAACTCATAAATGATGTTGTACCGAAGCAAATTCAAGATACCCAACCACTAAAACTTGATCAGGCTTGGACAGAATTCGATATACTAAATGAATTAAAAGAAATCGCCTCCAAAAATGATATTTATCAATCGTTCATTGGCATGGGTTATTACAACTGCATCACACCTCTTGTTATCCAAAGAAATATTCTTGAGAACCCAAGTTGGTATACCGCTTACACACCTTACCAAGCAGAAATTGCCCAAGGGAGGCTTGAAGCATTGTTAAATTTCCAAACAATGATCACTGACCTGACAGGTTTACCAATAGCCAATGCTTCGCTTCTTGATGAAGGAACAGCTGCTGCTGAGGCTATGGCAATGTGCCTGTCAATGGCCCCCTCCGATACCGAAAGATTTTTCTTCGTATCAGAGACATGTCATCCTCAAACAATCGAAGTTGTTCGTACCCGTGCTGAACCACTCGACATTAAACTGATAATTGGTAACCATCAAACTACAATTTTTGATCAAGAAATCATGGGCGCGATTGTTCAGTATCCTGCCACAGATGGTATTATCCATGATTATGAAGAATTTGCAGAAAAAGTTCATGCTGCCAACGGATTATTAGTTGCTGTNGCCGANCTACTATCCCTAGCGCTACTAAAACCTCCCGGAGAATTTGACGCGGATATTGCTGTTGGTTCCACACAACGATTCGGAGTACCAATGGGTTATGGAGGACCACATGCTGCCTACTTTTCTACTAAAGAAAAATTCAAACGCAAAGTGCCAGGTCGAATTGTCGGACTTTCACAGGATACCGAGGGATCCCAAGCAATCCGCCTTGCGCTGCAAACACGTGAGCAACATATCCGNAGGGAAAAAGCAACCAGCAATATCTGTACNGCACAGGTACTGCTAGCTGTNATCGCAAGTATGTATGCTGTCTATCATGGACCAACAGGGATTCGTCATATTGCCNAACGAATTCATGCACTTACAAACCTACTCTGCGCAGGACTTAAGCGACTAAAATATTCGATCACCGATGGCCAATTTTTCGATACAATTAANATCAATCTTGGCTCCGTCGATCTTGATTCATTGTTGTCANCTGCCAAACAGAAAAAAATTAACTTACGNGTCTTTNATGCTAACCGCGTTNGTGTTTCCCTCGATGAAACAACTTCGGTACAGGACGTTCAAAATCTGCTTCAAGTCTTTTCTGTCAATCAAGAANTCNCGTTTGATATTAACCAACTAACTGATGATATGATNGAACCTAACCTATCAGTTNTTGGGAAATTACGAAGGGANAGTTCTTATCTAACTCATCCAATTTTTAATAAATATCATTCTGAAACGGAAATGTTGAGGTANATACACCAACTTCAGGAGAAAGATCTCTCCNTAACCAATTCCATGATTCCGCTTGGATCTTGTACCATGAAGTTAAATGCCACTGCTGAAATGGTTCCCATAACNTGGCCGGAATTCAGCCAAATCCATCCATTTGCTCCAATCGAGCAAACAGAAGGATANCAATTACTGTTTGACCAACTTGAAACTTGGNTGTCTGAAATTACCGGTTTTGCTGNTGTTTCGCTACAACCGAACGCGGGGTCACANGGCGAATATGCAGGTCTTTTAGTCATTCGTCAATATCATCGAAGTCGNAAGGAANATCACAGAAATGTATGTCTGATTCCCAANTCAGCCCATGGNACTAATCCAGCAAGCGCCGTCATGGCCGGCATGCGCGTCATTGTTGTNGANTGTGACAANCAAGGGAANGTGGACTTAACTGATCTCCAACGAAAATCTGAAGAGTACNAGCAAAACCTGGCAGCGATGATGATCACTTATCCCTCAACTCATGGAGTCTTTGAAGAAGCCATCAACGAAATCTGTCAAATTATACATCAGTATGGNGGNCAAGTTTATATGGATGGAGCAAACCTGAATGCTATGATTGGCCTGTGTCGACCCGGTAATTTNGGNCCGGANNTTTGCCATCTGAACCTACATAAAACCTTTTGTATTCCCCATGGAGGAGGAGGTCCTGGCATGGGACCAATTGCAGTTAATGAGCACCTCATACCTTTTTTACCAACCCACCCAATTGTATATAAAAATGGGAGTTCTTACACTGTTGAACATACACCTACCCAGTACATACAAGAAGTTGATGGTATTGGTCCAGTTTCATCTGCTCCCTGGGGAAGCGCAAACATACTGCCAATTTCATGGACGTACATTGCTATGATGGGATCAGATGGACTAAGACAAGCAACAGAAATCGCTATTTTAAACGCCAATTATGTTGCTAAGCGCTTAGCCCCACACTTTACTGTGGTTTATAAAGGTCAACGTGGACTTGTAGCCCATGAATGTATCATTGATCTTCGAATTTTCAAGAAGACTACGGGGATTGAGGTCAGTGACGTAGCCAAGCGTTTAATGGATTATGGGTTTCATGCACCTACGGTATCTTGGCCCATTCCAGGAACTATGATGATTGAACCAACCGAGAGCGAATCAAAAGCTGAATTAGATAGATTCTGTGACGCGATGATCGCAATACGGAAAGAAATTGCTGAAATTGAGAGTGGGAAGTCAGACCATAACGATAATGTTCTCAAGAACGCGCCACACACAGCCAAACAGGTAACAGCAACAGAATGGTCTCACCCGTATTCTCGCCAGAAAGCAGCTTTTCCCACTTCTTGGGTTAGCAATCGAAAATATTGGCCTCCTGTAGCACGGATTAATGAAGCTTACGGTGATCGAAATTTAGTGTGTACCTGCCCACAACTCGATTCGTACTCAAGTGAATAGAAACCAACAAAAGCAAAAAAACTATACAATCTTTACTACACCGAATCTATCATTCCTAGAAAATCATCTTCAGTTAGTGTTCGAATACCCAAAGCCAAGGCTTGGTTTTTCTTACTCCCCGCATTTTCGCTAACAACCACAAAATCAGTATTTTTACTAACGCTCGAACTAACCTTCCCTCCCATCAGTTTAATCCTTTCGCTAGCCGCTGATCGTGTCATAGCAGTTAAGGTTCCTGTTAATACAAAAATCTTTCCAAGAAGTGCTTTCTCCATTTGACCTAAGTCAAAGGACATCTCCGCTTGTATCTGCAACCCTGCTAATTTTAGTTTTTCAAAGAGGACTTTATTCTTCAATTGAGAAAAAAAATTGGCCACGCTTTCAGCGGTTTTCGAACCTATACCGTGTATTATTTCAATCTGTTCAACTTCAGCATCAGCAATTACGTCTATCGAGATAAAGTGATCAATCAAGAGATCCGCAGCACGTTGCCCTACGTGAAAAATTCCGAGGCCAAATAGAACTCTCGTCGCTGGTTTTCTTTTACTCGAGGCAATAGCTGAGATAAGGTTTTGCGCTGATCGGTCACCAAAACCTTCAAGTGGAAGTAGATCATCTGTCTGTAACCGATAAAGATCCGCTACATCAGACACTAGGCCTGCCTCAATAAGTTGATTGACTATTTGTTTGCCTAGTCCTTCAATGTTCAACGCGTTCCGAGAAGAAAAATGCTCAATTCGGCGTTTCAGTTGTTCTGGACATGAAACACTAACACAACGAATCGCAGTTTCCTGTTCAGAACGCTGTACCTGTTCGTGACAGGAAGGACAGGTATTTGGGAAACAAAAGATTTTTTCCGATCCAGACCTCTTTTCTGTCAACACAGACACAACTTTAGGAATCACATCACCTGATCTCTCAAGAACGACCCAATCGCCCACTCGAATATCCTTGCGAGCAATTTCCTGCGCGTTATGTAACGTTGCATTTTTAATCCGTGCGCCGGCAAGCTCAACCGGGTCTAGAGTCGCAACGGGTGTTAAAACCCCTGTTCGACCTACTTGTATTTCAATCTGGTTGACCCTTGTGCTTGTCTGACTGGCAGGAAATTTGCAACATATGGCCCATCGTGGACTCTTAGCACGAACACCGAGCAATGCCTGATGGTTGATGTCATTGACCTTGACCACAATGCCATCAGTATCATAATCTAGATTTTTATATTGCTCTCGCCATCTACGATAGCATTGAATGACTTCTTCCATGGATGAGTAAACGTTGACTATTTCATTGACTTTAAAACCCAAATCCACCAACATCTTCAAACCCTGCTCATGTGTTTCCAAATCTACCCCATAACTTAAACGATATATAAAAATATCAAGTGGGCGTTGTGTAACAATATTGGGATCCAGCAAACGCAAAGACCCGGCAGCCGCATTACGAGTGTTAGAAAAAGGTAACTCACCAGCTTCTACGCGACGCTCATTGATCTTACCAAGTTGGCTTTTGGGTATAAACACTTCACCTCGAACTTCTAAAGCATTGGGCATTGACATTTGGCTTAACTGTTTCAACTTCAAAGGAATAGACTTAATCGTCCGTACATTAGCGGTTACATCTTCCCCAAAATCACCATCTCCACGGGTTAAACCATAAGAAAGATATCCTTCTTCATAATTTAGTGCCACGCCCAATCCATCAATCTTTAATTCCACAACATATTCAATGTCTTGATCTGGTAACGTTTTACGAATTCGCCGATCAAAATCGTAGAGTTCTTCTGCAGTGTATGTATTTTCAAGACTCAGCATAGCCCCGTGATGACGAATACGTTCACCAAGAACAACTTGCCCACCAACACGCTGGGTTGGAGAGTTGGGAGTAATCAGACTTGGATTCTCTTTCTCCAGTTTCTCGAGCTCCTTCATCAACATGTCAAACTCAATATCTGAAATCTCCGGCTGATTTTCGACATAGTACTTATGTTCATGATAATGTAACTCATCTCGCAAAATTCTCACTTGATCTTCAATCATTATTTCCCCAAGGGACATTGATAATCAGCTTAATATTACACCGACATAACTACAATACTTGTAGACACAAAATCCACCATACAAGTTTACATGAACTCTAATCATTTTCCTTGATGTTTTTCGTTGGTCTTGGTATGCTTACCACAAAAAAAATTGTTGGTGAATTCATGTCAATCCCCTATCATCTAACAGATAAACAAATTTCAGATTTCAAAGAAAACGGATATTTAATAATTGAGAAATTCATTGAAGAAGAAATTTTCCAAAGTTGGAGGGTCCAGCTTTGGAATCACTTAGAATCAGACCTAGAAGATCGTCAGAGTTGGCCCAATGATTACGTCATGGAAGGATTCAGCGTTTTACCTCCAGAACATACTTTCGGTAGTTTGCCACAGGTAAATACGGTAATTGAACAGTTAGGGGGAGGTATGTTCTCCGGTGGAGGGGGACAGATTTTAGCCCAATGGCCTAAGCAAGATCAGGAGTGGAGCATGCCAAGTAGTGGACACATTGACGGTTACGGTCCAAATGGCTGGTCGGGTGGATTCATGCTAGGAGCAACGACCTATTTGTACGATGTGGAGCCCAAAGGGGGTGCGTTCATATACTGGCCCAAAAGCCATTTTTCAACCCATGAGTATTTCCGAGAATTCCCAGAGCAGATTGATGGGAGTTTCAACCAAATCGAAGATTGGGGATGGCACATATTTTCGGATCGATCGCCAGGAGGCCCAACACAATATATCGCCAAAGCGGGATCTGTCGTCTTTTGGCATTGTTTTCTTTGCCACACAGGTTCTGGAAATATACGCAGTATTCCCAGATTTGGGTTATTCGCCCGATGGAGTTACAAAGAGAAAGAGAAAATGCGTTATGAAATCCCTGAAGATTTATGGAAATATTGGACAATTTGAAAAAGAAAGGATAAATAAAGGATGAGTTGGAACTTTAAGCTTGTCGCAGGACCGTTCGGTTTTACTGAGGGCCCTGCATGGACAGGAGAAACAGTATTATTTACTGATATTCCGAACAACAGAATTATGAATTATGACCCCGAAAGTAACGAAACAAGAGTCTTCCGTGAAAACACTAACGAAGCCAACGGTTTAATGTTTGATTCAAATGGTCAACTGTGTGCGTGNGAAGGCGGAGGACGCCGAATTGCACGCTANAATGACGATGGGACATCAATTACAATTGTTGACAACTTTCAAAATAAACGNCTNAATAGCCCNAATGACNTAGCCTTTGANNCCAANGGTAGACTCTGGTTTACAGACCCGCGNTATGGATCAAAGGTCGATGACCTAGAACTTGATCATCAATCAGTCTTTCGCGCGGAGATGNAACCANNTGNAACGTGGAATCTGCATCGAGCGACTTTCGACACAACCAAACCCAATGGAATCCTTGTTTCACCAGATCANAAGCATCTCTACGTGGCTGAAAGTAACTATGGCGTTGGGAATAATTCAGAGCTAAGATCATATCCCATTAATGACGATGGTACACTCGGAAACTTTGAGATCCTACATAACTTTTATCCACACCGTGGAATTGACGGTATGTGCTTAGATATCGATGGGAATATCATTGCTACTGCGGGTTGGGAGACAAGTGGCCCGGGATCTATGTTGTACATCTTTACGCCTCAGGGACGTGTATTAGAAACACATCCGATTTCGTTAACTGCTGNCTCGGATGAAGATGAAGAATCGCTTTTCCCGGGTGGAATTGTTACCAATTGCACTTTTGGTGGGCAAGATCTGACCACATTATACGTAACAGCAGGTGGTTGTCTCTATCAAGCTGAAACCAATCGTCGAGGAGCATGATNTCCAACCGATTTGGATATCTGGGTTTTCTGGGTGAGAGCCAGCTTATTTGNATTTGGCTTNTTTGTCTTAAATTTTAAGTTGATTATGAAAGAAAGCTATTCATTTTGCATGTTTTTNTATACCACTTCAAAGTATGGCGAATTCCTTTTTCTAGACTCATCTTTGGTTGCCAGCCTAGATCCCTTTTTGCTTTTAAGCAATCTAGGGATACAGTTGTTTTGTTACTTGGCTTAGACAGGTCATGTTCGATCTCCAACTCCTTCCCAGAGCATTTAATAATTTCACGAACCAAATTTTTAATTGAAATTGAACGGCCATATCCGACATTATAAAGTTCAAAAGGTTTTTCCTGCTTCAAAACAACTAATTCCACAAATCGCACTAGATCGGAGATATGCAACAAATCTCTTTCCTCGTCACCTGTTCCCCACACAGAAACTTTCCCATTCGTTGCTGTCATAACCTTAGTAATTGTAGCGCCAAAAACGTGTGATTTCTCTAAATCATATTTGTCATATGGTCCGTAAATGTTTGAGTGTCTGATAGCCGTGTACTTATTCCTTCCCAAACTAGCATAAAATTCACACATTTTTTCAAAATAAATTTTATTCCAGGCACCACCGAAATAATTGGGATAGATTTCCTTGTTAGCGTCAAAGTCTGTTTCTTTTAACGGTTTATTACTGGAATGATACATGACTGTACAACTGGGGAANAGGACATGCGAAATGTGGTGATCATAACACNAACTCAATATCAGAGAGTTCATAATGGCATTATCAGCAATAATTGAATGCGGATTCTGCGAAACGTGCTTAATGCCTGAGGTGATTGCTGCTGCTTGGATTACAATATCTTTACCTTCTACAACGCGGAGGACATCCATCTTCTCTGTTAGATTTGCGTGCAACATTCTAATGTTGGGGTGATCTAAAGGTGGTGAGCTAAAGTACGTTCCATAGACTTCAAAATTGGGTTGGCAGGCAAAATACTCCGCCAAGTTTCTGCCAATAAAACCAGTTGCTCCAGTAATAAGCACTTTTCTCATCAAAATAACTTCATTAGAATTTCCAATCAGAAACTCATTTTGATCGNCGGAAAGAATGGCCTNTGATTTCTAATTTTCCTTTAGCATAACTTACTAGCAAGAAAACAGATTTGGAATCGGTCTCTTTAATGTTGCTGGATATTGGAATGTGAAATACGTCCGAATTCCTTAGAATACCTCAGTCAAACATTCAATCAAGGTGTTTCCGTCGCGTGGCAGACACTCGAGTTTTTCTAGATCTTGCAGAAGATCTGTTTTTAAAAGCAATTTAGGACATCTTTTCAGTCGAATAGTACACAGAAAACCAGTAACCGACCAGCAAACAAGTGTTTAGCGAAATTAACTGTCACATAGAGAAATCAATCTCGTGATAAAGAAGAAGTATACCATTCCATTGTTTGCTTAACTCCATCTTTAAGCGAAGTTTTCTGGAAACGATTGAAAAGAGCTTCGAATTTAGTATTATCTAAAACCCTATATGGGACGGCGGATGGTTTAGACTGATCGCATTCAAAAGGAACACAATGGTTACATACGTCTTGAATAATTTCTACAAGTGTTTGTATGTTTATGGGAATTCCGCTGCTGAAATTTATTGGATTCCCAATGCAGTACTTTTCCATAATCTGCAAAACACCATACATGAGATCGTCAACATAAATAAAATCTCGAATAGTATTCGGATTTCCCCATATTATGAAGGGATTCTCTTTATTTAGAGCTCGTTTTATTAACGCAGGTATTACGTGAGACCTGACATCGTCGAATCGATCATATGGACCATAAATATTTGTGGTTCGTATAATACCAACTTGTAACCCATATTTATCATAATAGCATCGTCCTAGTTGTTCCAGATATCTGTAAACCCAACCAACCCCCTGATAAAGCTCATAGGGAGGTCGGTTTAAATCTAGTTGATCCTCGCGGATCGGATAGAAGGCTTCCTGATAAATNGTAGAACTACTTACCCAAACGACTTTACTAACGTTATTTTGAACACAAGCTTCAAACAACCCAGTNTGGATATTCAAATTGGGTTGGATAGAAGCGGTTGGGCTCTTTCTAATACCATATACCCCCGANGCNTGAACNGCACAAATAACAATATAATCTTGATTGGCNGTAGCATCAACGCAATCCTGATACTTAGTAAAGTCGTATTGTTGGTAATGTTCCTCTAAATGTTTTGGAGGTTTCCGAGAAAAATACGTACTTTTTGTTAAAACTCCGTTAGTNACAAGATGCTGAGTCAAACTNGTTCCGAGTAAGCCCGCTCCACCTGTAATTAGGACTTTTTTNCCTTTTAAGAAGTCTAGATTCATTTTTGCCTAATTTTGAATAAAAAATTGGTGTTCTTGATAGATCCTACTGAACGTCTGTAGGAATTCTAGCGGAAGTCCCCCAAGCCTACTGCTTTTTACATTTTCTTCGACATGTTCCGGTGTGAGCATCCCAGGAATTACAGTAGCAACTTGAGGATAAGACAAGCAAAACCGCAAAGCAACCTGTGCATTCGTTTGATTATCAGTTTCAGGCAGATTACTCGTAAAAAGTTTATAAGCATTCGCCCAACGTTCAATTTGCTCAGAATTCCATCTATTCCGATGATCACCAGACGAAAACTTATTGGTAGAGGCGTAGTTCCCTGACAGAAATCCAAAGCAGAGAGGGGTTCTCACAAAAACTCCAACATTTTTGATCTGGCATTTTTCGAGCACACCATTTTCGATTATTCGTTGGTCCACCAAGCTAAAGTTCAATTGGATGGCATCAATTTCGAATTTTTCTATAGCGATTATATCTTCGCAGGGAGATCGTGTAGAAATCCCTATTGCTCGAATCTGGCCTTCGTCCTTTAAAGCTTGCATTGTTTCAAATATATGGCTCTCCCGATATAGTTTTTCCATAGGAGGATCATGTAATTGGAAGACATCGAGGTAATCGGTTTTCAAACGAAGTAGACTTTTTCCAAGTGACTTCCTAATATGTTTTACAGAGAAATCTTGGTTGCCTTTGAAATCTAAATAACCAACCTTTGATGAGAGGATGATGCGATGACGTAAGTGACTGAGCGTGTTTCCAATTAACTTCTCGCTATGACCATATCCATATAAAGGAGCAGTATCATAAAAATTCACGCCGAGATCATAAGCTTTTTGAAGCGCCAGTTGCGAAATATTGTCATCAGTATGACCATAAGCTCTGGCATCTTTCGTGATCCCACCAATTCCCCATGCACCAAAAGCAATCTCAGATACACTAATCGTTGTGTTCCCAATCCTTCTATAATTCATTTTAACTAATAGTGTCCAGCATACTGACGCTCAATTTGATCATTCCCGTAGAGATACGCACCTTTTTTATTTCCATACCAAACAACCTCACGATACCATTTTTCCCAAGACGACCAACTGAAACCCGCTCGATTTATGTGGTAAGTACACCCGACTTCATCCAGTAGTATAGGCTTACCTACTAATACAGATTGAAAGAATTCCCATATATTATAGGAGGTTGTGATATAAGTATCCTCCTCCTGGAAGGGCAATTTGACCAACTCTCTGTTCAGCATGATTGATTGGTCTAATAAATCAGTTGGAAAGTCAATGAATTGGCTATCAAGGAACAATTTTAGCAACTTTCCTGCTTCTTGATAAAAGATGTCCAATTTGTTTTCCCTACAGAGTTTAATAAACATATATTCATCCGCAGGCCACCAAATATCAAGCCAATCTGGCGAATTGCAAAATTCGAATCCACCACTTTGTATATCTTTGGCTTTCTCAGTAAAAAAAGAATTAATTTCAGAAATAGTGTCTCCATTTATGCCTTTTCTCATGAATAATTCGGTTAGTTGACGAAAGCTTATTCCACAAACTTGATGAATAAGAATCAAGGGGATTTGCAACAACTTGTCAAAGTGTAATAGAGCAATCATCCAAGAAAACGCTCTTGTTTTAACCCAATCCTCTTTTGGCATATCTTGAGTTGCTATGACTAGTTCTTGGACCTCAGCGACATCATCTTCCGAGGTCGTTCGCAATCCATGTATATTAATTATCTCAGATGGAACAGTAACCATTCCATATTTTTGCTGATACTTTGGGTCTCCCATTTCAGCATTGGGAAGTATCGAGAGGTTATTGAACTGAATTCTATTATGTTGACCATTTTCAATGAGTTTTGAAACACCTTCAACATAGGACTCATATGTTTCACCTGGTAACCCAAGAATTATGTCAGTAAAGGTTGCAACTCCATCACTCGTAAATCGCTGTTGTAGTATTTCGTATGTTTCGATAGAAATATTAGCCCTTTTCACACTTTCAAGTGTGTTTTTATCTATGGATTGTAGGGCAAGATCCACACCTTTACTTAAACCTGAAGTATTTAAGATTTTTTGTGTTTCGTAGGCGCGATCAGTCGCATTCTTAGTATTTTGTACCGATAATGCCTGTGGATAACCGGTCCTACTTTTTATATCAGCTGCATATTGAGCTATTTGAGTATCTCGAGATAAAATACCAAAGTTAGCATCACAACAGAAAACAAATTCGACTTTCTTATCTGCGAACCAATCGATTTCTGCTAATAGGCGTTCTAATTCAAATCGATAAACTTTGCTGGCTGTAGCCGATCCCCAATCACAAAAAGTACACGAGAATGGACATCCCCTGTTAGTTTCCCAAAGAGAAAGCCATTCATTCTGTGGGTTTTCTAACATCAAAGCTTCAAAAANGCCATTGAGGTAAGGAGAGGGAATAATATCTAAATCCTTAATTCTAGGCGCTTGAGGGTGATTAATAAAAGCCCCATTGTCATCGAAGTAACTTATAGAAGGAATGTCTCCCCAGTCTTTCGATGGATAGCTTTCAACAATCGAGCAAAAAACTTGTTCTCCCTCCCCATGGCATACAATGTCAATAAATGGGAACTGTGATAAAAAAACCTCCGCTTCATCCGGAACTTGGGGGCCACCAAAGACTATCAATATNTCTGGTTTCTGTTTCTTTAGCCTCCGTGCAATTTCAAGCGACAACCTAAAATTCCACACATAGGTACTAAAACCCACAATGTTGGCACTAAGCAACCGATTAACGCCTTCTTCTACTGGNATCCTTGAGTATATAAATGGTAGAAACTCATAACATTCAGAAAATTTCGCGTGTTCTTCTATATATGCTTGTAATAAACCAACAGTATAAGGAAAATAACTAGCACCTGAAAANCTATTATTTATCTGGACTAAACCGATTTTAATTTTCTTTAAAAATTCTGTCTGATTCATATCGAAAAGTATTAATTTGATNTATATTTTGGGTTTTTACTNTAAAGTCTNTTTAGTATCCCACAGAGTTTTAGAATTTTTTCTCTTTCCAACTCAGGATAATTCCCAATGTAAAAACCATAAAAATGTATGTGATCAACATTAGGGTATAGTGTAATGTCTTCTTCGCCCATAACGGATTTAAGATATGGCTGACGGAGTTGGTTGCCACCACCAGCAGTCCCGCGTCGAAACTCAACACCTTTTCCAGTTAATGTTTTCATAACTTTCTGACACAGTTTATTGTCTGATTCTTTAAGAACCAATGTCAAAGCATAGTTGCAACTTCCATTTACTTCAAAA
Organism: Candidatus Poribacteria bacterium; assembly: GCA_002697225.1. The sequence goes on along the minus strand of NZUQ01000138.1, from coordinate 717 downwards.
TCCGTAAAGTATTTGTCTGAGTCTAGATTATCCAAAAACAACCTGAGGTTCTTTTTCCGAATTGCGTTGTTTTCGTCTAACCTCTTCAGTTGTGAGCGACCAACAATCGCATTAATTTCTGTACTACGCAGGTTGTATGCGGGGAAGGCAAAAATAAATTCAGGATGTAGGTCAGGATATTTATTACAAAAATCTAGCTTTAAATTGTCCGATTTAGCCTCGCGGACCATACCATGGGATCTGAACATACGAAGAATTTCGTGCAAATTCTCATCGTTGGTCGAAACCATTCCTCCTTCAATGGTACTCATATGATGCGCATAGTAAAAGGAAAAGTTGGACATTAGGCCAAAATTGCCAAGCTTTCGGCCATTAAACGTTGCACCATAGGATTCACATACATCCTCAATCAAGGGGATATTTTGTAATTGTAATTCATCCAGTAACAAAGGAGTCAGAGCATTGTAACCCAAGACGTGAGTCAGAAAGACAGCCTTGGTATTTCGACTAATTTTTTCGATTACTTGTCTATCAATCATACCAAGTGTCTTGGGATTGATATCAACAAAAATGGGGTCAAAACCGCACTGAATGACCGATGCAATATCCGATACCCAAGTAAGTGTTGGGACAATAATTTCGCCTAAGCCAAATACTTCCTTAAGTGCAGATATTGTTATTAGGTTTGCAGAGGAGCCTGAATTCACGAACACACTA
>NZUQ01000137.1 GCA_002697225.1 Candidatus Poribacteria bacterium | reverse complement strand
ACCTAAATCTATCAATTACCCAAATTCCGTCTTGTTCTCTGATATCAGATACATTCATTTGACAGGTTTCGTTCAGACGACTTCCAGAGTAAAGTGAGATGAAGGCAACCCAATACCGTTCTGGTCTATCTTTATCCAAAGAATCTTTCTTTAAATCGTTCCCACAAATCAGTTCTAATTCACTTGGGGTAAAATGTTTCTCAATGATCTGTTTTTGTCTGGTTGGTTCTAATTTCCCCTTAAAGAAATTTTCTTTCACATATCCCTGATTGATAGACCAGTTAACCATGGTTATGATTTTACTGAATAGTTTACTGATTGTTTTTTCACCCATCAGTTCAACATTTTCCATCTCTACCAGATCACTAAGAGTTTTATTGGGAAATCTGGATTTCCTATTCTTTGGAAGTTTTTTGAGGGTCTGAACAAATTCCCTACCATGTGAATGCCCCAAAGTATTGACTGGAATATCCCCAATTGTTTCAAGAAGTAGATTTGTTGAATTTTGACAATCCATGATAGTTAGGGGGGTTGACCCTCTATCCACTCTACTCTGTAAGAAGTTTTTACATAAAACTGATAGAGAAAGAGAATTATCCTTTACTGAATTCAGTTGAACTGAAGTTGAGACCGATTCCACAGGTTCCATTCCCTCTGAATTCTCAACAACATTAGAATTTCCACTTAGTAAAATCCGTTTCTGTTCAAATTGTTCCAATTTTAATTGGATCAGTCCTTCTCGTAGTTGTTTGAATTCCAGTGAGTTGATCGGTTCTGGATCATACCCTTGTTCCTCTAAGACCAAGTTGACTTTGGGATTCAGTTCTTTCAAGGTTTGTCTGTAATTCTGTTTCAAGTTCTGTTTGAACTGTTCTTCCTGTTCTTGATTGTTCAGCAGACTTTTCAACCTATCTGTTTCACTGAATCGGTTAGTACCCAGATAATAGTGTTGGACATGTCGTTTGGATTTTTCCAGTTCTAACTTGAGGATTTCCTTGATGTCACTGATGGTCAGTTTCTTCATTTCAGGATTTTCTCGGATTAAATTGTATATGAATTGTGTTATGGTATTGAGGTGGAACGATAGGATCTTGGATTGACTCAAGATACCACAACCCAGAGACAATTGAAACTGCTTGGATTCAAGTAGGGGTTGAAGATCAAGGGGAACTACGGAACGAAAAAGGTAGGAACTGCCAGTTTTACGGTGAACCAGATAAGAGTTTTTCATGATACGAAGTGTGTCCTCCAGTGTGTCCAAAATGGACGAATGGATGATAATTCGTATCAGGGGGTTGAGACAAACACAGTCTATAACTGGATTTGCAAAAAAGTGATATAGTTAAATGGAATAGTTTCGTATAGACTAAAACGAAGGAAATAAGTAATGGCAGATCGAATTGAGAAAGATATTATTGATCTCCTTCTGATACCTAGTACAGCAACTTTAACCTCAGTCATGCGACAATTAGGTATAACAAATGTTTTATGCATCGGGTTGAGCCTTTATGTTCAGGCATGAAGATGGCTGGGCCAGCCTTTACCTTGCGGTAGATACCTGTCCGTCAAGATCTTGGTACTAGCGTAATTGATAATTTGTGGGATGTACAGCGTATTGGGATCGAAGAGATTGGCCAAGGACAGGTACTGGTGATTGATGCTCGAGGAGATACGCGAGCGGGAACGATGGGGGCGATTCTCGCAATACGAATCTATCAGCGAGGAGCTGCTGGTGTTGTTACCGACGGTGCTTTTCGTGATAGTCCAGTCATCGCAGAAATTGGGATTACCGCTTATGCTGTAGCCATGAACGCAAACACCAACAAGACTATACATCATCCCAGTGAAATTCAAGCTCCAATCGCATGTGGAGGAGTCGCTGTAGTGCCAAACGATATTATTGTTGGAGATGGTGAAGGGATTGTTGTCGTTCCTGCATCAATGTCGGGAAAAGTCGCAGAAATGGCAATTGCTATGGAAGAGAAAGAAGATTTTCTGATGGAGAAGATACGTACTGATGCTAGTATTGTGGGGGTTTATCCGCCTGATGAAAAAATTATAGAAGAATACGAGGAATGGAAAATTAAGAAAACGAACCGAGAACTTGTGAAATGACTATGATTAGTCATTTCAACAAAGTTTAAGTTTTTAGGCATAGGTATGAGTAATAAAGGGGATCACATCATTACGTGTTATTGCTGCTCTAAATTCGTTCTTTTTAAAATTTTTCAAGGCTTGTAACATCCATTGACTTATTTCAACCAACTCTAATAATTTCCTAAGAGTTTGCTTGATGGTAAAGTAAAAGTAGCTGACGATTTTTCTGGTGCTTTCCTTAATATATTTATTGTCACCTGATTCTAGCTGACTAAATAAGGGCAACTTCTGAATAACTTCTTTCTGTAGTGATTCAATTCTTTGATCCATATAGAGAAACGAAGTGGGGTAGGGTATTGATCCGATATTTTCCTCTGGTGTGATTTTTACCGTGTCTTGCCATGCTTTGGCAATAATTACTTTTTCGTTGTGGATATCTTCTTTCAGCTGCAAGTATTCCTCCAAGTAATGACAGGCTTCCTCGATAATTTTATTCCTTTTCAATTCAAAATTTCCTTTGTTATGAAGGGCACAATATTAATCTATGTCGATTATATTACATCATACTTAAAAGCAAAATTCAATCATAATTTCGTATTAATTTCTTTCTGAATTGAAAAAAAAATTGTCAGTAGCTAAAATTGACATGATCATGGTTCTAAATAAACCACCTTCATTTAGTTGCAGACTATTGATTGGTGCTGTTTACATCATAGAATTTTAATGCCATAGATGCAAAAGCAAGACATAATAATTCGTATTATTAGGTTTAGCTTATTACTTCAATTTCTTAGAATTGGCTATTGTTGCTACAAAGTTTAAAATACTCTTTATTCAACGGAGCCAAGTAACAAAGCCGAAAATATCGACCCGCAGTATAGAAGAAATTGGTAGTTAGCTAATTAATACTTATTTTCTTGAGCAAAAGGGGAGATTTTTATGAATGGTGCCCAGTGGTTAGTTGAAACGTTACGACAGCGTGGTGTGGGGGTGGTCTTCGCGCTCTGCGGGAATGGCCTTAAGCCATTTTTGGATGCCTGCATCGACCAGCAGATGCAGGTGATTGATGTCAGGAACGAGCAGTCTGCCGCATATATGGCGGACACTTGGGGGCGTTTGACCAAGCGGATTGGGGTTGTTGCGGTTAGTGCTGGGCCTGGCCATACAAATGCGCTGACCGGATTGGCTAATGCCTTTTGGGATGGAGGGCCAATGTTGTTAATCAGTGGTTGCTCAAGTATACAAACCCGTGGGATGGGGCATTTCCAGGAGCTTGATCAAGTAGAAATGGCCTCTCCTGTTTGTAAGTATGCGCGGTTAATTAACAGTGTTGAAGTTTTAGAACATGAGGTTATTAAAGCACTCAGGTTGGCTGTTTCTGGTCGTCCGGGGCCTGTACACTTAACTGTTCCTGTTGATGTCCTCAGTGCGATGATGCCAGATTCAGCTGTCTGTCAGTTTGAAATGAGTTCGTCTTCTGTTGATCAAGTCAATCCAGTATCTACTGGAGATCAGGACTTAATATATTCAGCTGTTGAGAATTTGGCGACCGCAGATCGACCTGCTATGGTTGTTGGAAATGGAGCATTCTATGCTAATGCTTGGCAACCTTTGGCTGAATTTGCCAAGAAAACAAGTGTTCCCATTTTTTCAAGCATGTGGTCGCGGGGAGCTATCGAGAAGCCGATACCCGAGTATGTTGGTACAACTTTTAGCGGGCCGACCAACGGTGCTTATGCCTGTCTTTCAGAGACCGATGTGGTGTTGTTATTGGGTGTTCAAGTTGATTACCGCATGGAATATGGTCGTCCTCCAGTTTTCGCTGAATCAACACGTTTTATTAGTGTTAACAGTGACCCGAACGAATTCCCAAAAACAATTGAACCGAAGATAAGAATTGTGGCTGATTCACGATCCGCGCTTCAGCAAATGAATACAGTTGCGACAAATTACGTTTGGAATCATCAGACGTGGTTAAACAAAGTGCGTGGAATGCGAGAAGCATTATTGAAAAAATGGGATGGACGTGGTTGTGAGGACCAATATCCGTTATCTTCACTACGAATTTGCCGGGAAATACAGCCATTTTTAGACCAAGATATAACTTTCTTGATTGATGGTGGGAATATTGGTCGGTGGGCAAACTTGATCCTTTGGAACCGTCATCCGGAATACTGGTTTACTTGTGGTGCCAGTGGTGTTGTCGGTTGGGGTATACCTGGAGCTATTGCAGCAAAACTGGCTCGTCCGAAGGAACCGGTTTTGCTGCTAAGTGGTGATGGGTCTGCTGGATTTACCATTACGGAGATCGAAACAGCTTTACGTTTTAATACCCCATATGTTGCTATTATTGCTCACGATAGCGCTTGGGGAATTGAGGCTGACTCTCGTCCACCTGACCGTCGGATGGGAACCGTTTTTGGTGAGATTCGATTTGATAAAGTGGCTGAGGCACTTGGTGCGAAAGGTGTTTATATTGAGCATCCCAACCAACTCGCACCGGCTATTGAAAGCGGGTTGAAAACAGAGACAGTAACCGTGATCCATGTGCCAACAAAGCTCGAGGGAGTTGTTCAATTAAGCTGAAATGAGTGGTTGGTTATCGTTTTGTTGGGTTCTGTATTGTTTCGCTTAGACATTAACCAGTCATAGTTTAATTGTTTAGGGAGTCATCATTTAGGTGTTGATCCAATGCAAGTTCAACTTCTGCAAATGTGCTTAGCCAATCTCCAATCCTATTTTGTCGAAACAACTTCATCGAAGGATACCAGAGTGTGTCTCGTTTGTTCAGCATCCAGCGCCAGCTAGGCATATATCGTAGTAAATTCCAGACTTTTTCTCCTAATGCTCCAGCCATATGTACTGTGGCATTAGATATTGATATGACTAGGTCTAGGGCTGCAATTTGTGCCGCGAAATCATCCAAATTTTCTAAAGGGTCTATGTCATTATCTAGATAAATCGAAGTGTCGTTTTTGTTGGAAATATGTTCTTCGACCTCTTGTTTAACATTTCCATATTGTAGATTAATAAAAAAGCAATCCTGTCTCGATAGAATGGAGGTCCAAAATTTTAATGAAGTGCTCTTGGCTTCACCAAAGTTTTGATTGCCACTCTTCCATGAAATGCCAATTAATGGTTTGTTACCTGCTAATTTTTTATACTTTGTCTTTAGTTTTGAAGTTTTTTCTGGACAGGCCTGAAGATACGATTGATTTTTCCTTTTAAAATCGTTTTGGTTGGACCTTAGCCAGCGCCCTAAACTACCTATTGGAATTTGATAGTCGATATTGGTATCAAGTAGTTGTTGAACTGGCGGATTGTCACGAGGGAAAATTTGGATCTTGGGAAAAGCGCGCTTAAAAAGGGGAATCAATCGTGTATCACAATCAGTAATAACTTTGGCCTCCATTTGCAATAGGTCATCGAGCATACTGGCAAACATGATTTGGTCACCGACACCTTGCTCCGTCCAAACCAGGATCGATTTGCCATTAAGATCCGAACCATTCCACAAAACTTGGGGGAAGTACCTGATTTCTGAAGAGAAATCTTTGCATTGCCACCTCCATTCGTATTCTTTCCATCCTTGATGAAGATCGCCTTTTAGTAATAATGTCTGTCCCAAGTTGTTATGAGGTTCAGCATAATTGGGCTGAATTTCGATTGCGTTCTGATAGGCTTGAATAGATTCGTTCAATTTTCCTTGTTCTCGTAGTGCATTACCGAGATTATTGTGTGGTTCTGTGAAATCGGGTTGAATCCCGATTGCGTTCTGATAAGCTTGAATAGATTCGTCTAATTTTCCTTGCTCTCGTAGTGCATTACCAAGATTATTGTGAGGTCCCGCATAATTAGGCTGAATCTCGATTGCGTTCTGATGGGCTTGAATAGATTCGTCCAGTTTTCCCTGTTCTTGTAAGATGTTACCCAAATTACTGTAATATCCTGCGAAATCGGGTTGAATTTTGATTGCGTTCTGATAGGCTTGAATAGATTCGTCCAGTTTTCCCTGCTCTTGTAGTGCATTACCAAGGTTATTATAGGCATCAGCATAATTGGGCTGAATTTCGATTGCGTTCTGATAAGCTTGAATAGATTCGTCCAGTTTCCCCTGCTCTTGTAGTGCATTACCAAGGTTATTGTATGGTTCAGCATAATTGGGTTGAATTTCGATTGCGTTCTGATAGGCTTGAATAGATTCGTCCAGTTTTCCTTGTTTCCATAAGATCACACCAAGGTTGTTGTAGATTTCTGCATTACCGGGCTGAATCTTAATTGCCTTTTGGTAGACTGTAAGTGCTTGTTCTAATTTATCTAGTTTTTGCAATGCGATACCAAGGTTGTAATGAGTTTCGACATCATCAGGCTGCAGTTTAATAGCCTGTTGACAAGCGTGAACTGCCTCTTCTAATTTTCCTTGTTTGATTAGGGCAACGCTTAGGTTGTTAAAGAATGATGATTGTTCGGAGTCTACCTTTGTCGCTTGGGTAATTAGTTTAACTGCAACCTCGTACTTGTTTGCTTGGAGGGCAACAACGCCCAAGAGGTGGAGAGCTTCAGCATCTTGCGAATTTATTCGAAGTATTTGCTGATATATTTGTTCTGCCTGACGTACTTGACCATCTTGGTGAAGTGCAATGGCTTCTTTTAGTTTTTCTTTAATATTGACTAGCAAGGATATACCATGTGATTGGATTTTTGGTGGTTATATTTTTTGTTCCGAATTTGTTGCGCAGTGGTTTGATATGTATTGATTCAGTTCTAAACTAACCTGTTGAAAAACATCTGACCAATTATTCATACTCGTCTGTCGAAACAGTTTCATTGAAGGGTACCAAAGGGTATCTTTTCTTTTCAGCATCCAGCGCCAGTCTGGGATGTGAGGTAGTAAATTCCAAACTTTTTTCCCCAATGCTCCAGCCATATGTACCGTCGTGTTATCTATCGACATAACTAAATCTAAGACTGATACCTGTGCCGAAAAATCATCCAAATTTTCTAAAGAATCTATTTCCTCATCTAGATAGATCGGAAGGTTATTCTGAACAGAAGCATATTCCTCAATTTCCTGTCTAACATCTCCATATTGTAAATTAATAAAAAAACAATCCTGTCTTGATAGGATAGGCTTCCAATTCTCTAAGGAAGTGCTCTTTGTCTCCGCTTTTGTGTGATCTATACCAGTACTTTTCCAAGAGATGCCTACCAACATTTTTCCATTAGCTAACTTCTGGTATTTATTTCTTATTTTCAGGGTTTTCTCTGGGCAAGCATGCAGGTAGAAATTTTTATTGGATAAAAAGCTTCTTTCCTCGGTTCTGAACCACTGGCCTAGCCCAGCCATTGGAACCTGAAAATTGACACTGTTATCTAGTAGTCGTGGTTGGATGGGGTTCTCTTGAGGTACAAAGTCGATTTGAGGAAAGGAGCGTTGGAACAGAGGAATTAGTCTTCGTTCACATTCGACGATGGTATCAACTTTTGTTTTTAACAGGTCTTCAAAGATGCTGGCAAACATGATTTGGTCGCCAATACCTTGTTCTGCCCATACTAAAATGGATTTTCCTGCAATGTTTGAACCATCCCAAATCGGTTGAGGGAAAATTCTGTTTTCAGTTGGAAAATCGTCACATTTATTTCGCCATTCATAATGTTTCCAGCCGTCATCAAGCTCNCCTTTTAGAAGTAGTGCTATGCCCAAATTTTTATGTGCTTCAGCAAATTTCGGATTGATTTTGATAGCTTTATGATAAGATTGGGCGGATTCTTCCAACTCCCCCAGCTCTTGAAAGATGACCCCAAGATTGTTATAGATTTCGATGTTATNAGGGTCGATTTCAATGCTTTGCCGATAGATTTTAATTGCTTGATCAAATTTTCTTTGTTTTGTTAGGAGGATACCAAGATTGTTGTAAGGNGCAACAAAGTTAGGTTGAAGTGCAATAGCTTGTTGATAGATCTGAATTGCTTGATCGAATTGTTCTTGTTGCTGTAAGGCTAAACCTAGATTATAGTGAGCTTCGGTATGGCTTGGCTGAAGTTCAATGGTCTGCCGATATACCTGAGTCGCTTGTGTTAACCTTCCTTGTTTATATAGAGTAGTTCCAAGATGATAATACATCTCAGCGTTATTTGGATGATGTTTAATGGCTCGACGAAAAACCTGAGTAGCTTCGTCTAATTGTCCTTTTTCTTGAAGAAGTTTGCCGAGATTACAATAAGCCTCCACATTACTAGGCTTAATCTCAATCGCCAAACGATAGGCTTGGATAGCTTCATTGTGTTTTTCTTGTTTTTGTAAGGCAATTCCTAGGTTGTTATGACCTTCAGTAAACCGAGGATTAATCTCAATCGATTGGTGAAATGCTTGAACTGCTTGGTCTAACTTCTCCTGCTCTTTTAGGACGAGACCCAAGTTATTAAAGAATGAATATTGGCTTGAGTCTATCTTTATGGCTTGGGTGATTAAATCAGCAGCAATCTGATATTCCTTTTCTTGATAAGCTATAACTCCCAAGAGATGAAGAGCATCTGCATGTTGTGGTAGGACCTGAAGTATTTCTTGATATGCTTGTTCTGCCTGATGTAGCAGATTAGCTTGGTGAAAGGTTATACCTTCTTCTAATTTTTGATCAATTTTCATCGTTAGGTATTCTAGACCGAGATTTGAGTTGTGGCAATGGTAGAAAATGATCTTGGTTACATTATATAATACTATTTCATTGTATTAATGATTTATGTTGGTGACTGAAGAATGAAATAAATTAATCGTGATGGTGTTGGTTACGGAACCACCTAGAACGTCAAGTGTCAATCTGTTTCAGTATTCAGTTTCGTAAATTGGTCGTTTATGTTAAGTTAGAGATTATAGCAATCTAAAAACTCAGGTTAATCGAAGAGTGTGATGAAAAAATTACTTGCATATCCGACTTATGAATCAATAGACGTACGGCCGTTGATTAACTGCCAAGGAACCTATACTATCATTAGTGGATCCGTTATTCTGCCTGAAGTTCGTCAGGCAATGTATTCAGCCTCGCAGCAATATGTACATCTTGAAGAATTAATGGAGAAAGTCGGCTCTCGGATTGCTGGATTGATGCAGTGTGAATGGGGATTGGTAACCAATGGTTGTGCTGCCGCTTTGTGCCAAATTACTGCGGCTTGTGTGGCTGGGACTGATCCTGGAAACATCGTTCGGCTCCCTGATACAGATGGGATGAAGAATGAAGTTATCGTTCAGCCTTCACATCGACATGTTTATGATCATGCTGTACGTATGGCTGGAGTAAAGATAATCGAGGCCGAAACAATGGCAGATCTTCAGGCCTCAATTAGCGACTCAACTGCGATGCTGTTGATATTTGGAGACGCTTCTGAAAGGGGAAAGGTTACCGTTCGAGAGATGGCTGATATCGGTCGGCAATACGGAATCCCGACTTGCGTTGATGCTGCTGCTGAACGTCCTGATGTCCCAAACTGGTATCTTGAACAAGGTGTAGATGCTGTTGCTTATAGTGGAGGTAAGTGCTTGCGTGGCCCTCAGGCTGCTGGGCTTGTCTTGGGGAGTAAAGATCTATTGCAAACTGCTTTCCTGCATGGGGCACCACATCATTCACTGGGTCGACCAATGAAAGTTGGCAAAGAAGAGATTATGGGACTTCTGGCAGCAGTAGAACAGTGGGTGAAACGGGATCATCACGCGGAATGGCAAGAGTGGGAGAGGCGTTTAGATTTAATTGGCGATGTCATGAAGGAGTTTGATTCTGTCACTACATCCATCCGTCAGCCTGGTAGATCTAACGTNGCACCGGTACTCGAAGTTAGCTGGGATGTTGAAGTGCTAGGAATTACTGGTNCTGTAGTGGGANAGCGGTTATCTTCNGGTAAGCCGCGTATTGAGTTANCAAACCGCGAGAACGGCATTTCAGTTATGCCTTATATGATGGAAGAGGGCGATGCTGAGATTGTTGCTGACCGATTACGGTTTGTAGTGAATCNACTCATTGAGCTGAACTGAAACATTAGTGATTAGATTCCGCTTGATTCTCCTGTAATCAGATTAATTAAGATATATTTATTGTTAGTAGTGCTCTTCGATTTTGTNACACAATAATGAATTNTATTNAGGAGGCAACTCTGATGGANGGANTGATCTCTCCANGAATTGACAGGNCACCTGTTTTTGTCAGCGGTTTTCTCTCTTAATANTTGTTGAGTCCANANCAANTAGAGATGGAGATGNTGGATTANCTTTATCTCGAAAATTTTTNAGCGATCAANNGTCGTCAAAATACAAATTGTNACACCTGATGTCAAGAAATGGCTAGCTCTCNTTAAACCAACTTCCNTTGATTNTCTAAGGCTCTCGAATATTTGCGAATTGATGNGNATTGAAGAAANAGCGACTACATTTNNAGAGGNGTTACGTATCGCANGAAGGAGCGGATCTGTTTTCGAAATCTAATGATTNCAAGAACTGTTCCGGATTCNCTGTTCAGTCAGGTTGAACGAGATGTCGCTTTAAGCAGTCAACTTCATCTCGGTGACTGGTAGTTTGTTTATTTAAGAGTAGANGCTTTGTGTGTNGGGTAGTTGGTGGANNCTTNNNNCCTTCTTANGAGAANGGNTATGCAATTGAATGAGNCATTTGTCATCTAAATGNNCTTGGGTGACAAGAGACGNANACATGAATCGCTAGNAGATTAGGNAGTCATTATCTATGNAATTCAATGGAGATTGATATTGGATANCTCCGGCTAAGANGTCTTACCNGCGATAGGAAGTACACCTTTATTNTNTAGCGAATGATGTGTGGGTTCGTGGCTCCCAACCNAGAATTTTNTTGGCTTNAGACAAGTTAATTTCTTGTTGTTCCTCATCACCAGCAATGAATACAGCATTGAAGCCAGTGTGTGAAACCGAAATAGCGGAAAGATAAGCCATTGCTAGGTCNTCTTCATCCGTCCACCAAATGTGTACCGGATTAGACTTTGGTTGAGTTCGTCTTTCCAGCCACTGTTGTCTCGTTGATGGTCCGGTGATTCGCAGCGCAATAATTGACATCTTATGTTCACGGCAGAAATATTGACAGACCTGTTCTCCAAACCCTTTGGACAATCCGTATACACCAGGATTATCTAAAGGGACTTTCTCCTCAGCAGGGAAGTAGTTACGTGTGCGTTCGTGAACGGTGAAAGTACTGGTGTATACGCCGTGCTGAATTCCTTCGGCTTTGGCTGCGTGTAGCAGTATATGAAGTCCCATTACGTTGACTTCATGGTTAGCAATAATGTCATCGAAGTTAGCCACGGAAGAATTGTCACTGGTGGGCCTTCTCATTACCATGTAGACAAACGTATCCATCCCTTTCAGAGCTTGCTGGACTATGTTTGGATCAGTAACGGATCCCTCTATATAGTCGACAGATGGATCTTTGGGTGGGGAGAGATCAAGAATTCGGAATTGGTGATCAGGCTTCATGTAAGGAATCGTCATTGTTCCAACATGTCCTGAACCCCCAACAAGTAGTACCTTCACTGAANTTTTCTCCTTTTAGATTATTCTGGACCAATTACTTGGATTCCAAGCTCTTCTGCTGTTTGATGTAGAAACATGCTTGCCTTTGGCAGTTCGGATTCATTGCTTCCTTCTACAATCAGTGGATACTCTGGATTAAGAGTTTCCATTCGGCGGATGTAGGTTTTGAAATTCAGCATCCCGTTACCACAGGATGCTGTCGGCAAATGAAGGGTATGGGCATTGGTAATGGTGACNTCCTTAGCATGTCCACTAACAATNTGTTTCCCTAGGATGTCAAACATGTGATCTATGGCTTCACCAGTTCTAAAGATGGTCTTAAGCGTAATCCAGTTGGCTGGGTCAAGATCCGATCTNACCCATGGTGAATCGACTGCATCCAGTACTTCCTTGGTAACTTCCTCGTTTTCAAGTACCACAAACTGATGGCCTTCTAAGCTTAAGTAAACCTGATTATCTTCGGCTGTTTTGGAGGATTCTTTCAGGCTTTTGATCAGCAGNTCGCGACTTTCAAGGTTCCAATTGTCAGGATGGGGATTCCATGGCCCAGTTGGATTCAACGACCCAGGACCAGTATCAATGCCGCGGGCACCGAGGTTTCCGGCGACTCTGAGTGCTTCCTGCAGTGTCCGAACTGCTTTTTGTCGTGTAGTTTCATCTGCGGCTATCAAAGGTTGCCAATAACCTGTAGCCTGATAAAGTTTCAGTCCGTGATCAGACAAAAGATCGCGTACTCTGTGGCATTTGGCTGGTGGTGTTTCAAATGGGTCATTATCTCTAAAACGAGTGAACACACCTGAGAAACCGAGTTCCTTAACTTTCTTAGCAATCTCTGATGTAAAATCATCCATGTTACTGGGTAGAAATGCTCCTGACATTCCAAAACGCATAGTTACCTCCATCATTAAAAAAAGGGAGACCTAACTTGATTGTTTGAATTTAATGCTTACCAACATCGGTTATTCACAAAATATGATCAAAATTCAACATGTCTATCATTGTTTGGTATTTCAATTTTTGAGATGTTTGTCTAAAAATTTAAATGATGCCTGAACAGATCTCCAAAATCGATATAGGATTATGAAATTAGTATCCAAACTGTGTTCTAGCCCCTTAATGATTCTGAGATCGACCTCAATTCCTTCCTTTCTTAAGGCTTCGGCGAAATCCCTTGACTGAGGGATAGGGACTAGTTGATCTTTTGCACCGTGGATGATGAAGAACGGAGGATCATCGGTGGAAATGTGAAATCTTGGTGACGCATCTCTCCATTGGCTGTCAGTAGATTTGTTATATGGTATTCCCATGAGGTCAAGTAGCCAAGCTTCCGCTTGTTCTGCAGCCGGAGAATCATTTAGTTGATCAAGACAAATGGGTAGTCGGAGATCGGTTGGTCCTGCTAGATCAACTACGCACTGTATTTTGCTACTGATTTGGTCTTTTAAGTTGGTAGAATCAACGACACCCAGTAATGATACCAAATGAGCACCTGCTGATACACCTAAACCACCGATCTTCGTTGTATCAATATTGTATTCATCTGCGTGTCTGCGCACCCACCGTACTGCTGCTTGTACATCCTCTAATTGAGCTGGGAAGGGCCAATCTGGGGCAAAGCGGTAACTGACAGAAACCGCTACATAACCGCGTTTAGCTAGCATCATAGCGACTCGTTCCATGTCTTCTTTATTACCTTGTCTCCAACCTCCCCCATGTACCAGAAGGACTGCTGGTTGAGGGAGGGCAGCTCGCCGCTTTGAGAAATATAAATCGAGGGATAGCTCTATCCCTTCAATATTTTGGTAGATAATATTCGATTTGGTAACAATATCTCGACTGCAGCCTATCCAAAGAATTCCTATATGAATAACAAAAATTGTGCTCAGAAATCCGCGAATCATCCTTAATTCTCCCTTTTCTGACACGTTCAGCTGCGTCTATATCCATAAATGGTAGGAAGTTTAGATATAAACTTAGGTTGGTGTTTCTTACTTGTCCTTATACCGAGGTTCTGTTAGGTCATGATTTTTTTATTTAGCAAAGGCTTGATCTGCGATTTCGCGCCCTTGATTTGTTAACCGTAGAATCTGTTCCTCGATCTGTATTGATCCTTGTTTCTCTGCATACAAGACAACGTTTCGTGTAAAAGTCTGACTCCAAGAAAGGTGGTGGTTGATCCTGTGGAGGTTGCATTCTTCAGCTTCGTCTTTTCTGCCTTCATGGTTTACTAGGTGGATCAATAGCATCGTTTGAGAAAAATCCCATTTCTGCTGGAACCTTCTGTAGATGATAGCTAAGATACCACGCTGTGGTGCTATTAGGAACGTCAAAAGAAAACAAATGCCTGTCATGCTTGCCATTGCGCCAGCCACCGATGCATCTATCTTAATGGCTACAACATAACCTATAATAGCACTAATAGTCCCAACTAAGCTACTTATTACTAACATCATTGATAGCCGATTTGTCAGTAGATAGGCAGTGGCAGGAGGAACNATCATCAGAGCGACGACCAACACGGCACCAACCGCGTGGAATGCGCCGACAGCGGTGATTGAAACTAGGGACATGAGACCATAATGGATAAAAGCAGGTGAGAAACCCAAGGCTGTAGCTAAGCCCGAATCAAAAGTTGAGATCTTCAGTTCCTTGTAGAAGACAGCAATACACAATAGGTTGACTACTAGGATTAGTGNCATAGCTACTAGTCCCCGTGGGAGGTTTAATCCAAGTATCGTAAGTCTNTCAAACGGAGCCAGCGCNATTTCACCCAACAAGACAACATCCTGATCTAAGTGGACGTTACNGGCGTATTTTGTTATCAGAATGACACCTAGACTGAAAAGTGCGGGGAAGACAATGCCGATGGCTGCGTCCTCTTTTACCAATTGTGTTCGATGTAGCAGTTCCACCAGACTGACAGTAGCAAGACCGGCTGCCGCAGCGAAGATAAGGAGTATAGGAGAGTCGACTTGACCAATGATAAAAAAGCCTACCACAATGCCGAGCAGCACCGAGTGACTAATGGCATCACTCATCAATGCCATCCTGCGCAAGATTAGAAATACTCCCGGCANGGCGCAAGCGACAGAAACGACAATAGCTANCAATAGAACTTCGATCTGTGGCGACATTTCTATCCTGAATCTACTTCGGTGGTTTCCAAGTCGAATTTGACTTTCTTTAGTCGTAATCGCCATATCAACCCGCGATTGGGTGCAAAAGCTAACGAAAANAGGAAAATGATGCTCGCGCATATCACAATCATTGGACCGGTAGGGATTTTGGCNGCTGTACTGCTTATTACTGCACCGGTAATGCCAGCCATCGCNCCAAAAAAGGCAGCCAGACAGACCATGAACGCNAGACGATTGGTCCATTGGCGAGCAGCTGAAGCGGGGGCAACCACCATGGCACTCATCAGCACAACACCAACNGCTTGTAGACCAATTACAATTGCCATAACAATCAGTGTCATNAGAAGAATATCAAGTATCTTCATTGGAAAACCTAGGCTTGCACCGAAAGCAGGATCGAAACAGAGCAGTTTAAACTCTTTCCAGAAAAGGAGCGTCAANCCGATGACCATCACACCGATTATGCCCATCNTTTTNATGTCTCGTTCTAACAANGCTGCTGCTTGTCCGAATAGGAATTTGTCTAGGCCTGCCTGATTNGCATTCGGCATTTTTTGAATCAGCGTTAGTAAGACAATACCGACTCCAAAAAAGACAGCTAGAATAATTCCGAGTGCAGCNTCTTCTTTAATTCGTGTGTTGNGNACAATTGCCGTTACCACAAGTATTCCAAGCCATCCAGCTAATGAGGCTCCANCTACCATAACAAAAGGGGCTTTACTGTCAGTGATTAAAAAGGCCAGACATATACCTGGTAGGGCTGCGTGAGAGATGGCATCTCCAACTAGACTTTGTTTCCGCAANACCGCGTAACTTCCTAAAGCACCGCTTACGATACCTAGAATCGCTGTACCGATGGCGACAGTGCGGAGTGTGTAGTCGGAAAATAGGTGTAGGAAAACTTGCACGGTTGNCAATGACTTTTATAAGGTTGGTTCAGTGAGTACTTGAGGTTTTGANATTTCTTGCTCAGTTTTCAAAAAGCCGATTCGTCCACCATAGGTCTGGCGAAGGTTTGATTCGTTGAAAATGGCGTCGACAGGCCCACTCGCGATTCTCCGTACGTTCAGCAGCGTAACCCAGTCGAAATAATCTGACACGGTTTGTAGGTCATGGTGGACGACAACCACAGTTTTTCCTTCTTGACGAAANTGTTGTAATAATGAAACGATTGCTCTTTCTGTTGTNGCATCAACGCCTTGAAANGGCTCATCCATAAAGTAAATTTGTGCATCCTGANTTAACGCACGTGCTAGAAAAACACGTTGTTGTTGTCCTCCTGACAGTTGGCTNATTTGTCTGTTTTCTAGGTTAAGAATGCCGACTTTCTCCATNGCCTCAGAGGCCAGTTTCTTCTCTTGTCGCCCAGGACGACGGAGCCAGCCTAATGCACCATAGCGTCCCATCATAACGACATCCTTGACTGTAGTTGGAAAGTCCCAATCCACACTNCCGCGCTGTGGAACNTAGCTGACAATGTGGCGTTGTTGCNGATATGGTTTCCCATAGATTAGCATCTGACCAGAGGTTGAACGAACCAGCCCGAGAATTGCCTTGATCAATGTTGTTTTCCCTGCTCCATTAGGGCCTACAATGGCCATTAGAATGCCTGGCGGCACACTCATGTCAATATCCCATAAAACCGGTTTCTCCTGATAGGCCACAGTTAAGTCTGTTACTTCTATAGCTGATGAACTTTGATTAATCGGCATTAATTATTCCCAGTTAGCCCATCAAAAATGGTATCAATGTTGTGTTGTACCATACCTATATAAGTTCCTTCTTTGGTATCTGGGTTTCCCATAGCATCCGAAAATAGTTCGCCGCCTATTTGAACTTCAAACTTACGAGCTTGCACTGCNGCTTGCACTGCTTCGATACTTTGTCTTGGTACAGATGACTCGACAAAGATAGCTGGGATTTTTCGATCAGCGATAAATTGCGCAAGATTTCTAACGTCTGCAGTTCCCGCTTCGGTTGCTGTGCTGATTCCCTGAAGGCCGCGAACCTCGAATCCGTAGGCCTGACCAAAGTAGCCAAAAGCATCATGGGCGGTGACGAGAACTCGNTTTGATGCTTCTATCTGCGTTGCTTTTTCTTTTACGTAGATGTGAAGATCCTCTAGTTGGAGTATATACTTTTTAGCTCGAGTNTGAAAATGTGCCTCTGCAGATGGCATNAGCTTGACCAGTGCACTACGGATAGTCTCTGCCACGTTTGTCCATAAGGTGACATCAAACCAGACATGTGGATCGTAAGCGCCTGCGAACTCTGGTGGNGCAGTTAACTTTAATCGATCGATATTTTTTGTCACTGCTAAGACTTGATTGGGNTTTTGATCTGATAANCGTTCGAGAACCCCACTNATACCCGCCTCCAGATGCAAACCATTGTAGAGGATGAGATCGGCCTGAGAGANAAGNGTGACGTCACCTGCACTGGCTTTATAGAGATGTGGGTCAACCCCTGTTCCCATTAAGCTGGTTACTTCAACCATTTCACCACCGATGTTCTTTGCCAAATCGGCGATCATACCAATTGTTGTTACAACGCGGATAGGACGGCCTNGGATTTCTAGGTTATCAGTCAATTTCTGAGCAGGCGGCGAAACCCTTTGTTGATCTGTACAGCTGAATAGTACAGTGATCCATAATAGTCCGAGGCTGATAATTTTCCTCAAGCTAGTTTTNCTCCAATTTGGATACTAAAATGGAACCGGCTACTTTTTGACCGATCACAAAATTATTTGTATCGTCTTCATTTGGGCTAACACGGACAGTGATGAGTTGATCGAAGGGCGCAATTGATATAATCTGAATGATTGTCTGCGGATAGAGTTGTAGTTTGCCAAGGTAGCGAAGCAAATCAGTATCATCATCGCTGACTTCGATGATGACCGCACTGTCACCCCGCGTTAGTTCGGATAGTAAGTTTGTGTCTCTCTGCTCAATGTTTCCGTCTCGAGATGGGATTGGTGCACCGTGCGGATCTATTGTCGGGTAGCCAAGAATTTCGTCTATCCGGTCTTCAAGATCTTCGGACAAGACATGTTCCCATTTTTCTGCCTCGTCATGTACTTGGTCCCAGGGGACGCTAAGAGCTTCAGCGAGGTAGAGCTCGACTAGTCGATGGTGTCGGATGACCTCAAGCGCGATTTTTTCACCGGGTGGTGTCAGTTTAACACCTTGATATCGCTCGTAACTGACTAGGTTTGATTCCGCCAATTTTTTGATCATTCCTGTTGCGGAGGCTGGATTAACCCCGAGGTGCTCCGCCAANGCAGATGTAACAACCTTGGGTTGGGAAGATTGCANTTTATAAATAGCTTTTAGATAGTCTTCGACGGCTTGTGAGTTCATCCNGTTTCCAATAANAAAGTTTGGTGATTGNAAATTAAAATTTAGGCNNGCCTAAATTNTAATTTATGCTNGGNTNACTGTCAAGTNTTTTNAAACTTANAAGTAGATTGGTGTTGTGAGACNGNGGATAGGCCAATAAAAAAANATTGGCAAGACGCTGTTGCTTTTTCTTAATTTTGATGTGATTATTAAAGAATATCAAAAATTGGATTTTACTTCCAAGCTTGTAGATCTAGCAACACACCCAAGTAGTTTGATTTTGAATTCAATAGCCCTTTATATCCTTGTTTTGCTTGTGAAGCAGGCAATTTATGAGTTAGAAGTGGATTTACTTTCAAGCGTTCACTAGCAATAAATTCCAGCATGACTTCATATGGGTCAGCATCACCGTATTGTATCGCATTTGCTTGGCGACTCGCATGTGCACCGATGAGTGATACGCCCTTTCTATGAAGCCCGAAATAGAGGTCAATTTCTGCACTGCCTCGGGGGCTCCCCAGTAAAATGACCTGTCCCATCTGTGAAGCAACTTGGAGTGCCTGAGATGCGACCTCTGGCACTCCAGTTGCTTCAACAACAATTTGGCAACCTTTACCACTGGTGATCTGATCAATGCTTTCTGTAACATTTGCTTCGACAGGATTAATTTGTAAATCAATCCCGCATTGGGTGGAAATTTTAAGGCGTTGAAGAATTGGGTCTATTCCAATGACTTTTCTCGCTCCAGCGGTTTTCATTAGTTGTGCTGCTAGGTTGCCAATTAGCCCCTGTCCAAAGATCACAACGGTATGTCCTAACCTGATGTTTGATAGCCGAACGGATGATAGTGCAATCTGTGCTAAAGCCGTAAAGGGCACATGTTCAATTGGCATACCATCTGGTGTAAGGTGCCATCGATCTGCCACGGACAAAATCGCATGCGATGCGTGGCCTACACGTGTAAAGAGTAAATCACCTCTTCGCAATTCATTGATTTTTGCTCCCATTTTCATAACACTGCTGACCGTTGCGTATCCGGGGCGGAATGGGAATTTAGCGTAACCAAAGTCAGGAATTGGAAACCCAACATGGGTCTCTGTAAACATTGCTAGCTCTGTTCCTGGACTGATCAATCCCCATAGGTTTTCAACCAAAATTTCTTCTGGGCCTAGGTCATCAGGCAAATTGAATTCTTCGATCTCAACCTGCAATTTTTCGGGGAAGACCAAGCGTTTAGCTTTCATCAATGTATTGATTGCTTGTTTTTTTTGTTAGTGATCATTTAGCTTGGATTGTAGGGATGTGCTGCAACTGTGTCTTCGTCCAATTCTACTCCCAGTCCTGGTGCAGTTGGTGGGAGGATATATCCATCCTCAAATTTGATGGGGGTTTTTAGGATGTTCGCGTGGAGGGAGGACACATTAAATTCTTGAATGAGAAAATTTGGGCTGCAGGTTGCTAGTTGAATCGCAGCGGCTGCTGCGATGGGACCACAATACATATGCGGAGCGATAGAAGCATAATGCGCTTCAGCCATCCCTGCGATTTTCTTTGACTCCAAAATCCCACCGCAATGCCCTACATCCAATTGGATAATCTGAGCTGCCTGCTTTTTAAAAATCTCGACGAATTCATACTTCGTCAGTAGCCTTTCACCGGTTGCAATTGGAATGTTGGTATGGGCGGCGACGCGTGCCATTTCATCAACGTTTTCGGGGGCAACCGGTTCTTCAAACCAGAATGGGTGATATTCCTCGAGAATACTGGCAATCCTGATGGCACTGGAGGTCGTCAATTGTCCGTGTGTACCAATACCGACTTCCATTTTATCTCCCACTGCATCCCGAATGCTGGCAAAGATCTTGGCTACATAATTGATTTCCTGTAATGGGATATCACGTGGTTGGGGGAACAGTGGTGGAAACGGATCAAACTTCATTGCTGTATTTCCTTCTTCGAGCAGTTCAGCGGCGATTTTTCCAGCCCGTTCGGGATTCTCCCAAATTCCTTCGGTTGGCATATATAGGCATACGCCCTCAATTTTTCATGGCATTGACCACCCAACAGGTTGTAAATTGGTTGATTCAAGGCTTTACCAACAATGTCCCAGCATGCGATTTCAATAGCACCTAATGCAGGTGTAAAGTCCAGCCCGGGATGCCGAAAGTCATGTTCCGATGCAAAGATCTTTTGCCATAGGAGTTCGATTTGAAACGGATTGGTGTTTATCACAAACTGTTGTGCTAAATTTTCAATCAACTTTATTTGTGATTCGAGTCTACCAACATGTGCTGTTGACCATTCTCCTATTCCCTCAATGCCTTCATCCGAAATGAGCTTGACAAAAAGCCAGCACTGGCCACCGCGATATGGCTGTACATTACCAACTAAGAATGTTTGGACATCAACAATTTTCATCCTGCATACCTCCATAAATCATGTTAGGGAGGGTTATAAATTCTCCCTTCAATTTTGAGCTACAATTAGTTTGCTGAGTGTCTGCCACACTACCAAAATTCAGCTAATTATCCTGTTATCCCGTGTGCTTGTTCAGAGGTTAGAAAGTCTCTCACATTCCTCTTCACAGTCGTGAAATGGGTAGTAGATGAAGAACATTCTAGAATTCCTTATATCGCTTTGGGTGTTGTAGCATGATTGTGTGCTGATAATGGAGGTAACCCTGATTCCAAATTGTGGGTCAGCATGCCCCTTTTATTTGCTTTTGGCTATGTTGTCGAACTTTTTAAATATGGATGGAATGCCGTATCATACTAATATTTGGACATTTTACGTCTATTTGCAATTTAATTTGGATGTAATCCCTAAAATAAAATTATAATGAGTTTCTTAACATAATAAGGGAATAAAGTCAAAACTTTGGTGAAGAGTTGAACTTCAAAAAACGAACAGGAAGTGTAGTTATTGATTATGTTTTCTTGTAATAAATCTAAGTAACCAAATCTAATTTTTTGGCTTGGTGAAGGTTAAACTCGGAATGTTAAGTGTTTTGTCCAAATAGCACGGGGGAATACAAAATATATTTAATTTATTTATTAGGTAACGTGAAATGTGATATTCTACAATTCTAGGCCAGAAAAATTGCAAGGAGTTATCATGCCTACAATCCAATCAGATACACTTAGACAGTGNGGCTACGANCTCTTTGAAGCCGCTGGTTGTTCATTAGAAGGTGCCCAGGCAGTTGTTGATCATTTGATTGAATCCGATCTTTTTGGACACCATTCCCACGGTGCGATCCGTTTCTACGAATACGCTCGAGCTATTCGTGAAGGTCGGTTCCAGCCTCGTGCAATACCTGAAGTGATCATTGATAACCCATGTGCCGCAGTAGTAGATGCTTGTGGTGCCTTGGGACAAGTTGGAGCAACTTTTGCTATGAACTTGGCAGTTGAAAAGGCTAAGCAGCATGGTACTGGAACAGTCGCATTACGGAATACGAGTCATGTAGGGCGCGTTGGTGCCTATCCTTTGCTGGCTGCACGAGCAGGGATGATAGGAATTGCTTTCGTCAATGCTGGTAACCTTGGGTATCAGATTGCTCCTTTTGGTGGTATAGATGGTCGTCTTAGTACCAATCCGATTGCCTTTTCTGCCCCGCGTCAGAATGACGATCCAATTTTAGTTGACATGACAACTTCTGTAGTGGCTGAAGGGAAGGTTCGACTTGCTTTAAACCAGAAAAGACACGTGCCAGAAGGTTGGCTTATCGATGCTGAAGGTAACCCTACTACCGATCCAAATAAGTTCAAGGGAGATCCTCCTGGAGCTATTTTACCGTTAGGTGGTGTGGTAGCACATAAGGGCTACGGTCTTAGCTTCGTGGTCGAACTCTTGGGGGGGATCCTCAGTGGTCAGGGCTGTGCTGCAGGCGAACGCATCATGGTGAGCAACGGTGTCCTTTTCACCGTCTATCACATCGAACACTTCATCGGTCTTAGCACCTATTTTGCTGAATTAGAAGCTTTAATTCAGCATGTCAAATCAAGCCGATTGGCTCCAGGTTTTGAGGAGATCTTGGTTCCTGGCGAGCCCGAGTTTCGCTATGCTCAAAGAAAGCAAAACGAAGGCATTGAGGTTGATGACACGACTTGGAAAGCCATCTGCGAAGAGGCTAGGATGTTTGGACTCAATCCAGACCAATGGTTATGTTGAGCTAGGCATGAATTATTCAGGCAAAGTTCCCTCGATTTGGTCAACGAGATGAATAGAATGAATTACATCGCGCAGATCACTGATCGGAATTTCTTTTTTCTGTATGCATTCTATAAAATGTTCATGCATCGTTAAGACACCTTCATAACGAGGCCCATCTCCTTGATCTGAGTTGTCAACTTCCCAACCACCCATTGTGTGCCTTTTGTTGTCCTCGTGAATTTCAATTTCTTCGGGAATCTTCATATAGCATCCGATGCCCACACCATGGAGTTCAGAGCGGAGAACTCGTCCGCCCGACGCTCGGTTGCCGAATACTACCCCAGTTGCGTCATTGTCAAAACGAACTAGTCCGGTATAACAATTTCGGATTTGACCTCCAAACTTGTCTTGGTATGCGGTTACTTCCACTGGTTCACCTCCTGCCATGTATCTCAGAAGATCAACCACGTGGCAGACATCGTTCCAGAGTGTTGTTGTGAATTCTTTGACGTCCAACATTTGCTTGTTAAATGTGGTGATTGCTGTGGAAACGGGCCCCTTCTCTGCGACACGACGCATTGCTTCGCGTGTCACAGCAGCATAACGGCGCTGAAATCCCACCATAGCGTATAGATCGTTTGCGATTGCCGTCTCTAATATTTGTTGTGTCTCGTCGCTATTTGCGCCGGGTGGTTTTTCAATAAAAATATGTTTTCCAGCATTAAGACAATCTAGCGCAGGTTGTAAAATCCACTCCTCTCGCATTACGCAGTAAACGATATCTAAGTCTACACTATCCAGCATTTCGCGGTGATCGGTGAATGTGTGTGAAAACCCATATTTCTCAGCAACCTGATTTAGCCGAGCTTCATCCAGTTCGCATACGGCGACCATTTCTACATTGTCTTTAAGGCGATTAACGCTTGGATAATGGGCGCCTTGGCTGCGGCCTCCAGCACCGATAAATCCTGCTTTTAACATTGAGAGTTCCTCCAAGATATTGATTTAAGGAATTATTTGAGATGATTTCGAATGGCACGATTATGCAGAGAACCTGTCTCTCTTCCATTTTAAGGTTCCCCATTCTTGCAGACAAGCAGCGTATTGTCAATAGTTTATTTTTCAATACTGCATAGAATCGAAGATAGGATTCGGTTGAGGTTTTTTGAGTTGAATAGTATGCTTTCGCTGGTAGAATATGCATCAATGGTCAAAAACCATCTTGGATAATGCCAAGAAATAAAGGATATTAACTGCGTTTTAATACTGATAAAACTACGGAAAAGGAATAAGCAATGAATCATGCTGACTGTGACCATTATTGGGAAAAGGGCTGGGTCGTTGTTGAAGGTATTTATGATGTCGATGAAGTCGATAGTATGTCTCAGCTCGCAATCGAAATCAGCAATAAGGAGTTAAAAGAAAATGCGGGTAGTGGTGTTGTTGATCGTCAAATAGACGGCGCGATCGCACCGAGGAAAATCAATCAGCCTTTCCTAAAAGAGCCAGCCTTCCGATCTCTCGTTTTGGATTTGCGTTTGTCAGCTATTATTAGTAGCCTTATCGGTGTTGAACCGTTGTTGGTTACAGATCAGATTTTTATGAAACCTCCACGTTTTGGGAGTGCTAAACCCTATCATCAGGACAACTATTATTTTAAATGTGAACCTGCGGATCATGTCATTACTGCTTGGATTGCCATGGATGACGTGGATGAGTCTAACGGTTGCCTGCGTTATATTAGCGGTTCACACAAAGGATCTGTTCTACCGCACGAGACACCGGATTCCGATGCTCCATATAATCTTGTACCATCGTCTGAATTGATTGATTTTACAAAAGAAGC
Source organism: Candidatus Poribacteria bacterium (assembly GCA_002697225.1). The sequence continues at coordinate 9,466 of NZUQ01000137.1, read as the reverse complement.
GCTGGCAATAGTTAGTAAAGGTGGTATTGTATTCTATCATAGCCGAACGTTGCACACTTCGCACTGCAACACATCAAGCCGTTGGCGCCGGGGTTATGCTACCCATTGGGCGAGTGCGCAGACTACGTCGGAAAACAGTACGATTGAAAATGCATATTTTAATCGCCGCGATTTTTCGGCTATGCAGTCCCGATTTCTTGGATCTAATCTAGGTCTCTGAGTCCGAGAAGATTCAGCGTGTCACGGTAAAGGATTTGGTTTGGCAGGTCGTCTGGTAGGGCTGGTAGCCGCATTTCTTTCGATAGATTGACAATATTATGCAATCCTTCAACGGTTTCGTCCAGAGTCGCGATAGGGTAGTCAGTACCAAAAAGGAGTTTGTCGGTTACACCGTATTCCAAGGCTAACCGAAGTGAGTTGTAGAATTGCCATGGACGATAAAATAGGGCGGAGATATCGGCAAAAATGTTAGGTTGTTTTCGAATTAATACGATTGTTTCCACTTCCCAAGGATGCCCCATATGGGCAATGATCATTTTCAAGTCGGGGAATTGATGTGCGGTATCTTCGAGCAAGACAGGATTCGCATACTTTAGTGGTGCTTTTCGTGGGAATGTAGTGCCCTGGTGGAACATAATGGGCAATCCATATTGCTCAGCTTTGGCAAATATGGACATGGCTCGAGAATCTTGCGGATCCCATCCACCATAGATCGGACTCATTTTTAGCCCTCTAAGTCCCAGTTCATTGACGGCGCGATCAACCTCTGATAGTGCATTGTCTTCAGTTGGGCAAATAGCGGCAAACCCGATTAGTCTTTTTGTATCGGTCCGAACGTATTCCGCTACCGTGTCGTTCACAGTTAGGAAACCGGTGAGAGGAGCCCGTAATCCGAAAACAATTACACGATCTGCTTTGATTGTATCAGTTTTATGCTGTTCCTCTGTAATGTTTAGCTCAACCTTTTGGTTGCGCATGATGAAGGTTTCGCTTGCCAATTCATCGGTTAGTTCGCCTGGGTAACGCCAAAAATGTGTATGACAGTCGATGATCATCAGATCTAAGGTTCCATGGCAAGATGAGGATACAGGATCAATTAAGATAGCTCTACATCATAGCATTCGTTTTGGAGGAGCGTCCTTGAAGAGCTCCGAAGTGTAATATTTCCATCCAGATGAACTGTCACGCCTATACAAGTTGTGTAATATAGTTTTTTAAGTTTGCGTTCGCAGTTTTTATATATTGTTGTTTCTTTCAAAATTGAATATCCTATTAGTGGGTCAATATTCTGTTCAGATTCGTAGACTAAAAGACAAATAGTCCCCAAGATTCCTCAGAGGCATTTCAGCGAGAGAGAATACAAGAAGACAAAAGTTATTGCAAGTACAATTAGGCTGAAAGATTGAGATTTTCTTCCGTTCTCAGAGAAAATGAGGTGTCGNTTTAGACGGGACCTACCTTTGAACAATTGGCAAACTGTGTCTTAGTTTAGTTGTAAACTCCAATTTGGATATATCTGTTTAGTTTGTGATCAGTTGAGTTATTCTCATTGAAACCAAAAAGTATCAACCAGCAAAATTAAAGAGAATCGTGATGGCAATCGCCATAAACTGTTTTGGTATAGAAAGGTTNATGTCCTGCGCTNAAGATCTTGGTCGTGGGTTATAGTCTTGTGTTAGAGTTGGCTTAGCGTTTGGTCTTCAAATAGCTCCAGCTTGTAGTTAATTTACTCTTTGGACTAATTTCTAACATTCCCTCAATTCCTTTTTCCATCAGAGTTATAATTTCTCTCTCCGTCCGAGCAATGTTAGAAATGCGCACCTCATCCATTCGTCCATCCAAAAATGGTCCTGCACCACGTCCTAGCCACAGAACATCGTTATTTGCTTGGATAGTTCCGCCAATTTTCCCTTTTCCATCAAGGCGACCATCTAGGTAGACTTTTGCTTGGCCGGTTTTCGCGTCATATGTTGCTGCCAGATGATGCCATGATTTNAGNGGGATGTCTGTTGAGCTTGTAATGCCTGCCTTCCCCCAANCTTTTTCATTTGTTGTCATCATTAGGACAGTCTTTCCACCANTTTGTGGCCCAACTTTATAGGATTTTTCTTTGGTTACTCCTGTTCCCCCTGCCGTCGACCAAAAGTTCAGAAAAACCCACATTTCGACGGTCAAACCATCCTTTATCCACAAACTTTCATTATCCGGTACAANGATATGGCCTTGTGTAGCATTACCACCAAAGACTAAACTCCCTCCAAATTTCCCTCCTCCCCAATGGAGCTTTTTTCCCTCAAATTTACCATCGTTACCTTTCCCTGAAAGATCTTTAACTGTTTTTCCATTGCCTGTCTCGAAGTTATAGAGAACGATCGTATGCTCATCTTGAGCTATTACTCTCAAACCCAAAAATGCCAAATAGACTATCAATAGANTAAGAATCAAAAATTGTCGCTTTGTGTTGTTTNCCATGTTTCCTCTTAATTTGTAAAGTTTTTAGATGATAGCAAGAATTGAAATTTGGCACAAGCCAAAGTCNGCTAACAGTTAAAGGTCACTCCAAGTGAAAGAGGGTGCCCATATGGGATCCGATCTGAGATCAAGTATTGNCTTGACTAGTCTGGATAAGATGTCTTTGTTTCATTCATCTAGTTGTTTCTCTTTGGGAGATGTTTAAAGATGTGGNTGAAAAGTCACGTTTGGGAGAGCGACTAAGTGGTGCTCTACTGCTGATTTTTTGAGGAACTCGTGGGTGGTGTTGAGAATAAAAGGTTTATCGTGGATGGTCTACAGCNCAATTGCATGCCCGAGGACGTACGCTTCGTAGTGGTTGTAATCTGAGTATGTAGGNTTNTTGGAGTTNCATTCCACCATTAGTTAAAAGCCAGTGGTGGAAGTTTGGGTTTGGTTGGTTTGGATGTTGGACTTGGTAACTGTTAAACAAAAATAAAATTTTACTCAAGTTGCAAATCCAATTTAGTGCTATTAGCCAGAAGATTATTAATAAGCTGTCCGAACAGAACCAGCTATTCCTGCTTGTTAAGAGAAATAGGAATGGAAGGTTTTTATCTGGGCCAAGTNAGTGAGACNACGAACTCAATTCTNCTGGAAATGGACTGACTAGGNTGNACTNNATCTNCAAAATATATCAATTTGTATCAAGATGTAGTCAGCTAGTTTGGAGGGATCTCTAATTAACTGGTATTATAAACTAAGTTTTTAATGGAGAACGAAGGTGTCTAGGCTACGAAAAATCATTGAACCCGAATTGGAGAAAGATAGGTAAATCATATGGAAAATCAGAGTAATCTACCCAATATTTTGTTGATTATGTCGGATGAACATGCTCCTATGTACAGTGGAACTTATGGGAACTCTTTGGTCCAAACTCCAAATATGGATCGACTGGCGGAGGAGGGAGTGACCTTTGATAATGCTTATTGTAACTCACCACTTTGTTGCCCTTCAAGGATGTCATTTATGACTGGTCGTTATATTCATAATATTGGAACTTGGGATAATGCGAGTCCGCTGGCATCAGATCAACCAACTTGGGCTCATCTCCTAGGTGCTAAAGGGTATGATGTTGTTTTAGCAGGGAAACAGCACTTTTGTGGCTTGGATCAACTTCATGGTTTCCGTCAACAATTGGCTCGTGACCTTCATGCCGAAATTTGGACCAAAANTGGGATTTCTGTTGGAGCTCCAGATTGGGAAAAAGGGATGCTAGTAGCTAAGCACCCTTGGGGCGGTCTCCAACAAGCTGGTCCTGGTACTACATTGGAAATTCAGGTCGATGACCTAGTTGAGGAAAAAGCCACTGCTTATCTGCAGAAAACTAAAGATAGCAAAAAACCTTGGGCGCTCAATGTGTCTTTTATTGCTCCTCATTTTCCCTTAGTGGTACCATCACGATTCTGGGATCTCTATCCATTGGACCAAGTCGATCTACCGGAAATACCAACCAATCATTTGGAAAGCCAGCACCCGGTACACCGAAGGATGCGTCAAATGTTTGGTTGTATTGAGTTTCCTGAGGAATTGGTTCTTCGTGCTAGAGCTGGATATTACGGTTTGGTAACCTATTTAGATGAGAAGATTGGTCGATTATTAGAAGTATTGCAGGAAACGGATCAGTATCAAAACACACTGGTTATTTATTGTAGTGACCACGGCGAGATGAATGGTGAACATGGTATGTGGAGGAAGTCCAGCCTCTACGAAGCATCCGTCAGAGTTCCGTTACAAATCTCATGGCCGGGTCATCTGCCGGCTGGTAAACGGGTGGGGCAGGTTGTCTCTCTGGTTGATCTAATTTCTACTATAGCTGAAATAACTGAAACTGACGGAAAAATCAAATTGGATGGCAGTAGCCTTTTGCCGTTGATGCAAGGAACTGATAGTGACTGGAAAGACTGTGCATTTTCAGAGTACTGTGCGCATGGCGTTGCTCGGCCGACAGCTATGTTCCGCCGCGGGCATTACAAACTGCACTATAGCTTAGGGGAATCCCCACAGCTCTACGACTTAAATCAAGATCCCAACGAGTTTCACGATCTTGCACAAGAGACCAATTATAGTTCCATAACTCAGGACTTACAGGAGCAGCTTTTGTCTGATTGGGATCCGGTAAAAATCGAACAAGAGGTGATACAGAGCCAAAGAGAGCGGCGACTAATTGAACAATCCTATCGCCATATGAAAAAAACTTAAATGGTTTATGTTTGGAATTTAAAAGGATTCTCGTTGAAGGATACTATGGATCTTTGCTAATGTAGCTCTGCCAATTTATTAGGTGTGTAATGTATAGGAAAGTATAGAGCCTTACTTTTGCTAAGAGGATACCAATTATTTGTTGTCTTCGTCATCTTTCTGGAATTTAATGGCACCACCGTTAATGCAATAACGTAACCCGGTGGGTTGNGGGCCGTCGTTGAAGATGTGACCTAAATGTCCACCACAACGGCTGCATAATACCTCTATCCGTTTCATAGAGAAAGAANAATCAAGTTCTTGAGTGATATTGTTTTTATCAACCGTGTCATAGAAACTAGGCCATCCGCAACCGGAATCGTATTTGGTATNAGATACGAAAAGCTCACTTTCACATCCGGCGCACACGAATGAACCTTTACCAAGGTGTTTCATTTCATTGGTAAAGGCNCTCTCTGTACCTNTCTGACGCAGTATGCGATACTGCTCAGGTGTCAATCTGCGTTTCCATTCTTCATCTGTTAACACAATTTTTTCTGTCACGTCAGTTTTGTCTTTCTCCATGTTTTCAGTAACTCCAAGATTGTTTGAACTTCTTTGACAACTCATAAAACAAACAATCGNAAAGAGAAGTCCGATAATTGATGCTTGTTGTTTGGCACTTTTAGTTGCCATATACAATTTAACCTTCATAAATGGTCTGTTTTGATGAATAAATGATAAAGAACCCTGCGGAATCCTATCATACGTTAGCATACAATATTCACGGATAATAAGCAATTTTAACTGGTTAAGATGCAGACTATTCGATTAAAGGCGCATGGTGATGGTCCGAATTTGCTTTCAACCCGGGCAAATAGGTGAATAACGGAAACGACAAGAGGCTAAGGTACAATTTTGACACAACGAAATTCAACATAGTCAAGCATGCTGGTTGGATGCTTTTCAATACGGNGAGAAACTCGCATGCGATTCGGAGGATAATTCCAAGAACTACCGCGTGTGACACGCATAGTNCCTGACATTGGTCCCGTTGGATCGTACTCTGGCGATTTTGCATAGTAGCCGACACCATACCATTCAAAACGCCATTCAAACACATTGTCTGCCGTATCATACAATCCATAATCGCTAGGGGGGGGAAATATCCAACCGGGGACAGTGTATTTATATCCATCGTTAACGTTCTTATTTGACCAGTTTAGGTTGGTAATCGTTTACTTGCCTGTTNGACATAGGTCATAGCATCATGCCAAATGCCCTCAACCACAGGATGATTTGGGGCAAAATTAGATGTGTTCCAATACCAAAATTAGATGTGTTCCAACACAAAGTTGTATAAAATCCAGTTTTTTTTGATAAATTTCTTAGACTGAGCATTGGATACTTCATAGATATCTATATAAAAAGCATCCAGGCGAACTTTATGTCGCGGAGTCTCATTTTCGAACCAACTTNCTTNTGCATCAGGGAGATATTGTTTTTCTGGCTGAAGAGGCTCAGGTATTTGATCAGCGTCCATACCCATTCCGAATTCTCCCGCAGGAATAAGCACCATATTCTTCGGATGTCCTGTGTTGGGGTCTTAAATTTTTAGGTGGCTTTTTAAAACGGCAGGTTCGTTGAAATTGTCACTCACAGATATCTCTACATTTATTTGTTGGTCTGCTAAGCTAAGNTCTGAGGGGTTTTCCAAGTCATTTTTGATAGCTTAGTAGAGCGGTGAAATCCACAGAATCCGTAGATTGTTTNTAGTATTTATTATCCAATGGGNGGGCTTCAGTAAATACTGTCACCATGTGTTTTGAGCAATTAGTTGTGGGAAGGAAAATCGTCTTTGGNTGTTTTTCCTTGTGAATGTGATCGATCTCAGCTTTCACGATTGACGTAAAATTTGATTCGCATGGTTTGTAACTCGACTTAGCCGTTCCAATTGATTAGATCTAGAGGTTTGATCGACTTTACACACCTAAAACCGAAAATCCGAGCTTCGTCTTTTGGCGGACGTGAGTTTCGGTTTGCGACTCTTAGATCGTCTTTGTTGCCAGACCATGAGCCACCACGAATGACTCGGAAACTCTGGATTCCCTCAAAGTTGGAGGTGATTTGTTTTATGCGTCCACCTGAAAAAGGNTTTTTAGTGAAATCTGTGGTGTAGAATGTTTCATTATACTCGTCCAAACACCATTCGGAAGCGTTTCCAACCATATCGTAAAGACCATAACCGTTTGGTGCGTATGATCCTACTTGTGAGGTACGTTTAACTTTGCCTTCGTAGTTAGCATTTATAATTGAGATGTCATCACCCCATGGATAGCGTTTACTTATAAGCCCTCCGCGAGCAGCATATTCCCACTCGGCCTCTGTTGGCAGCCTTTTTTCTGCCCATAAAGCGTAGTTCATGGCATCATGCCAAGTGACATAAACAACTGGATGATTGTCGGTTGGTGAATATTTCTTAATTTTCNCCCAATCTAATTCATCGTTTCCAGTTTTTTCGATGAAAGCCTTATACTCCCCAACTGTGACTTCGTGTTTGTCCATGTAAAAGGCTTCAATGTGGATTGTCTTGGTTGGTTGCTCGTCGGGGTCTCCCTCTTTAAAGGAGTCTCCCATCTTGAATAGTCCTGAGCGGATAAATACCATGTCTTTTTCTTTTACCGATGGTTCTATCTCTCCAATTTCTTCTTTCTCTTTGATCGGAGTTGTTGTAACAGGGTTACTACCCCTTTCTATTGTTTGAATACGAGCTTCCAAATTCGTCAGAATGAGTCCTTGTTCTTCAATTGCGTCTGCCAGCTTATTAGTGTCTGCTATGTTTTTCAACTCCCTAATTTGATTTTGGAGGTTGTTGATCTCTTTTGTTTGTTGGTTCGCAGTTTCTACTAAATTGCTGATATCAGGCTTTTTTGACAGTTGAGCGATAAGATTTTCTACATCATTAAGTTTCTGAGTCTGGATAGTAATTGTGTTTAGCAATGCATTCAGAGTGTTATTTTCTATATTCTCAATTCGGCTTTCGAGTTTTCCTGTTTGTGCTCTCTGTTCAAGCACAGCATCTATCAATTCGTCAAGGGTTGTGTTCTCTGCTAGCTCATTGATTCTATCACTTAAGTTTCCAATCTCTTTGTTCTGATTTTGCATGTTATTCTGCAGCTTTTCAAGCGAGCTAAATTTAGTCTCTAGTATTCCCAATTGGTTTAGGATCTCTTTCTCAGTTGGTTCCAGTAAGCTCAGGCGCATATTCAGGCCCGCTATTTGATTTTGCTGGAAATTAATTAGTTCCAGCAGATCATCTAATTGTCCGTCTTCCTCACTGCTATCGTTGCACCCAATTATGGTTGTCAGCCCTAGTAGCATGAGAACACTGGAAATTTGCCATATTAGCGATTTTATCTTCATGTTTCAAATTCCTTGGTACTGGTACTGAAGAGGATACGAGTTCTGCTAGGATGTGTATTTAATCATCTGTTTCTTTGCTCAATGGATCCTTTGCACAAGCCAAAATGGAAATTAGCAGTAGATAGAATACAATAACCCCTTGTTTAAGTCAAAGAAACATAAGCTCAGGGATTGAGTTGGTATGCCATGAAATTTAGCTTCTTATCAGCTGGAACTCGGTATGTATCATAATTAATGTAAGAGGTTTGACAGTTGTTGACCTATGCCTACAGCTTATTATTTAAACATTGCCAAAACTGGAGCTTGGAGCCTAAAGTAATGAAGCAAAAAAATTACCCGATATCGATTCCATAGATTTGGGCAGACGATTTTGATTATGTAGTTGCTATGGCGAAGTGGAACGAGAGTCAGAGATATCGTCTTATGCCAGAAGGATTGTCGGGCTTTGCCTGATTAGCCCTTTTTTTACTTAATAGAGGCTAGGAATGTTCTAGGTTTGTAGCTGCGAGTATTTATAAAGATTATTACCAACTCTCTTCGTTAGGTAACATTCTAGTGTTAATTGTTGTCATACTAATTATGGGTTCAGTTATCTAGCTATGATAGTTAGACCAAAGGTTTTAGGTGGAAGTTCTCCAATTGGCAGTTCTCCTCCTTTGCTTTTTTCGCAATGCGTTATCGCTACAAATTACATTGTTGGTTTTTATTCCGAATTCTTCGTTAACTGATCTTTCCTTCATTTTACCCAAACCTTCCAGTATTTGCTTCGTCGTAGTATTTATTGATTCCTGGTACTTCGCCCATCCCGTGCCATATACCACGAAATAACGTCTGTCGCTTGGGTGGGAAGGATTCAATTACTGCCTGTGGAGGACACGCCTTACCCCATTTTGCATTTATGGTGTTATAACATGTGAATAAGCACAGTCGATCCCGTGTTTCATTAGTCCATAGTGTTCCTGTATGACATAGTGCTTCCGTAAAGATTACTATCGATCCAGCTGGGCATGAATACGATTCCCACAATGGACTATCCCGTTTGCTCAGTGCAGGGGGACGTGGAAATGCGCTTTTATGGCTACCTGATAAAAACATGGTTCCTCCATCGCCTTCTTCCACCTCGTTTAATTCCCATACTACACGTGTCAGTCCAGCGTGAATGCGTCCCATCTGCATTTGGTAGATATGCGAATTCCCGCTGAAATTGAAATAACCTCCTCCTCCATGAGGATTGAATCTATCGTGTCCCGTTTGCCGATGGCTGGTATAGGTGTGATCGAATCGAAACCCATAACAATCCTCGGTTGCCAAGCCTTGATGTGAGAGGATCTCGTTCAACACGCCTACGACC
>NZUQ01000136.1 GCA_002697225.1 Candidatus Poribacteria bacterium | reverse complement strand
CAGTTGAGGCTTGGTCCTGCACAACACAATAGGTTTATTTAGAGGAAGCCTAACAGCTTTTTTCACTCACCAAATAGAATAACGCCTCTGGCGTTTTTTCCTGCTTCCATATCTTCAAATGCTTGATTGATTTGATCTAGTCGGTAATTTTTTGTGATTAATTCATCTAATCTTATTTTTCCTTGGTTGTACAGTTCCAGTATTTTAGGCATATCTATTCGTGGTATTGAAGACCCGTAGAAGGATCCAATAATTCTTTTTTCTTGTCTTACTAACTGTTGAGCAGGTATGTTGATTTTAGCTTCATGGTGAGAAACTCCGACCACAACAATCGTACCAGCAGGTCGGATCATCTCATAGGCTTGCTCGATAGTTTTAGGATTACCAACTACTTCGAAAGCGTAATCGACACCTTTTCCATCTGTTAAATCTTGTATCTGATCAACTGGATTTGCTTTGGATGCATTAATGAGATCTGTGGCACCAAAATCTTTCGCCAAATCAAGTTTCTGTTGGACAAGATCTACCGCAATAATACGCTCTGCTGATGCTAGCACTGCACCTTGAATAACATTGAGGCCAACACCACCGGATCCGACAATTGCTACCGAACTTCCTGGTTTTACCTTAGCTGTATTTAGAACCGCCCCAATGCCTGTTGTAACTCCACATCCAACCAATACCGCTTTTTCTAAAGAATATGCAGTATCAATTTTGATCAAGCTTTGTTCAGGTACTACAGTATATTCCGACATTGTACCGATTCGAGCCATTTGTGGTATCGGTTGTTTCAGGCTAGTATGAAGTCGACAAGTGTCGTCAAGCAAATAACCGACTCTAGCAGAAAAGCCTTCACACAAGGAGACCTTAGTCATGGTACACATTCGGCATTGATTGCAATAGGTGACAAAGGAGAGTAAAATGTGATCGCCAACTTGAACATAGTTTACGTCTTCTCCGATTTGTTCGATAACGCCAGCTCCTTCGTGTCCAAGCGCAACAGGTGGATTGTAGTGGATTGCGCCATTAACGACGGACAAATCAGAATGACAAACTCCGCTGGCATTCATGCGAACAAGTACTTCCTTTGCTTTGGGTTCGTCCAATTCTAAATTGTCAACAACTACAGGCTTGTTATGCTCATAAACAACAGCAGTTTTGGTTCTCATATTTTCAATACACCTAAATCAAGATAATCTTAAGTTTGAAAGTTAACAGGTATTCCATCGTAAATTAATTGTTTCCCATTTACAATGCTCCAATCTAGAATCTCGTCCCCTTTTTGACGGATGACAACTTTTTCTGCATCCGATATTACATGACTGTCTTCAAAACGGCGACCATTGGGATTAAAAAAAACCAAATCGGTTTCATCATCCTGAATGAATTTTATACCATGCAGATCATTTTGAATAATTGGTTTTATTTCGTATTGGTACTTTTCTTTTCGAGGCAGTACTGTCAACACCACCATGAATTGTAGGTCTCTGTTGTATAACAAGCCGTGTGATCTTGGATCCCACTGAGGATACGGAGAACTTTTCGGTGATATGTTCCAGAGGTGATGCCATTCTGGTCGCAAGCTTATGGCGTGAATTTCTTTCCCTGCCTTTCCATTTTTAGGCAAACGCGTTGGCAAGGATTTTATTGTGTGTAGTAATGGTAGGATTGGATGAATGACTAATTTAGATTTCTCGCCTTGAATTTCGAGAGTTCCATCGTTGTTATCAATAATTGGGAACCCACTATGTAGAAGCCATTGGTAATGTCGTTGTGTGCGAACTTCTCGGGCACGAATGGAATCGTAAATGACAAACCGATTTGGTTTAAGATAGACGATATGGCGAAAAAAACGATCGAGATAATCGCCGTAGGCAGTTGTGGCATCCCCACAAATCATACCGATCTTATAGCTGGAAGCCATATCGGTTAGGCGGCAGTATGCATCGCCACCTTCTTCCAGATCGAAACTCATTCGATATCGTGGTGGTTGCCTCTGATCGGCATTGTCGACCAACAGAGTGTTGTGCCAAGCTGTTGATACCTCTGGGTCAACACTGGTAAAGTAGTGGGATGAATAGTCACCGGGACCTGGATCGACAACCAAACGCTCTCCATAAGCATCTATAAAAAAACTGTTCAGATCCAAGTGACAATGTGACCAAGCATTAGAGCCACCTTTAAGAATGAAGAAGACGGCGTCTTCCTCCCAACTTGAACGGAAACTGGCGAGATGTACACTTTTGAATAATCGATCAGTTGGCATGTAATCGGGAGGGGTTGGTTCTAGGTTGGGATTATAATAAAGTAGATCCCACTTGGAAGGAGAATTGTTGACTGTAATTTGATTTCCGAACCATTGTGCTAAACCATGATCTAGGGCGTTGGCGATGGCATAGAAAAAATGACTCATTCCTAAACCTTCACCAGTATCTCCAAAGTTCATTAAGCCTGATTTGTCAGGCCGTGACATATATAGGGGAAACTCAACTGCCCGCTGCCAGAATGGATGTGAATACCAGTCATCCCGACCGATGTTTCTGGCTGCTTCTGTCCATTCTTGAACAGATCGATAGCATCCACACCAATATCCAGTACCTTCAATACCTGCACCTTCTTCTCCTGCTAGGTCAAGCATTTTTTTCAATGGCTCTGTTGCTGCATTGATCCATTTCTCTGACAAGTCTGGATCATCTTCCATCAACACGATTCCCGACAACGCCAGACCAGATAAGAGATGACTGCACCAGTTAGAGTTGGGAGCGTTACTCCACCACGCACCTGCTAGTGTGTCACGGTAGATGATACCNGCACCTTTCTCAACGAGTTGGCTGAAGATCAATTGCTTGTCTGTTGATTCAAGAAGTGGGTAGAGGAAATTATAGGTGTAAGCTAGCTTTTTGCATGCGCTGGCGACGGTCAAATCTGCCTCTACTTCCGGGTACATCTCTTTGTGAATAACGCTTGCTGGTGGTATGTATGTTGGAAGTTCTTTTCGAAGATAGTTCAGCGCTTTTTGGCCTAATGCTTCATCATCACTAACTGCGTAGGCAAATGCAATCGATTCGATTTGCTCTATTGGGTTATTGGATAGTTCTAAGGTCTGTTGAGATTCTATGAAGGAACTCCACCAACTGGAAAAGAGTGGGAGTTTTGTTTTTTCCTGTAGTGCTTCGCGGCGTGGCCATATGTCGCAGAAGTCAAATCGTTGTTTTGTTGAATCTTTCACTCGTATCTCCGCATTCTCATTTTTAGTAGTTGAAGTTAGCAATAGAGTTCCGGTTTATTCGTAACTAGGAAGTGTTTGTGACGTGGGCTTGCCAAGATTAACTAGCATACCATTATTAACAAATCCTTCTGGTCGATCTTTTAGTTGATTAATTAAAATTGAACGGTAGTTGTCAAGTTCATTAGTGTAGTCTGGGTTATTGATTAGATTATTCATTTCATTGGGATCATGTTCCAGATCAAAAAATTGTTCCTGTCCCAATCCTGGATACCATATGTATTTTGATTTACCATCAGTAAGATATTGCATCCCACTATTAAGCGTTGGTATTTGTGCACATTCTCCATGAATGTGGTTGCGCCACTGTATGTCTTCGTCGTAGATCAACGGCAATAAGCTCTGACCATCCACACTGCTTGGGATTTCAATTTCAGCAATATCAAGTAACGTTGGCATGACATCCATCAATTCTACTGCTTTATCGATTACTTTTTCTTGTTTAATGCCCATGTTTTTAGGTAAATGAATTAGAAAGGGGATATGTGTTGAGCCCTCAAAAGCATTACGCTTCCGAATCCACTGGTGCTCCCCTAGCATTTCACCATGGTCGGAAACAAAAACGATGACTGTGTTTTGGGGCACATATTCTAAAACTCGCCCAATCTGATTGTCAATATGGTTTATGCAACCGTAGTATCCAGCTTGCATCTGTTGTTGGACATTAGGTTCCAAATATACCCGCCAGGCGTTTACTGGTAACCCCCGTTGAGGTTGGTTATAAATGCGTGCCCAGTCAGCCACAGCTGGTTCAGGTAAGTCCATATTTATGTATCGTTCATAGTAGCAAGTGGGTGGTGTTAACGGTTGGTGAGGTTGATGAAAACTAAGTTTTAGGAAAAAAGGTGATGTAGGATCTCGCCGTTCCAAAAAACGTATTGCGTTGTCTGCACACCAGTTAGTGAAATGGAATCTTTCTTCTAAGTGGAATGGCCGTGCCACATATCCGTTTACGCTTATGCCGTGTGCTAATCCAGCTCTTGGTTGTATAACGCGCTCACTAATCAGAAAACGTTCGTAGTCATCCATGACTAAATTCGGAGTTGGGCTGTCTGCCCAGTCTGCTGAGTTAAAACCGTACAATTTTCGGCATGGATAAAGATGCAATTTACCAACAAGATGGGTTTGATACCCGGATTTCGAGAGTTCATCCGCCAACGTAGATCCATCAAGGACCGAATGATGGTTCATGAAAACACCGTGGGAAGTAGCTTTCTGACCAGTCATTAAGGTTCTGCGTGCTGGAACACAAACTGGGCACGCACTGTATCCGCGGCTAAATCGTATGCCACTGGCAGCAATCTCATCAAGATAAGGCGTTTGTAAAACAGGATGCCCACTTATTCCCAGGCAATCACCACGCTGTTGGTCTGTTACAATCAGTAAGATATTGGGTTGGCTCATATTCGTTTTTTCAATGTCCTTTCATCACAATAATTTACGCGCCAAGTTCACCTTCTTGGAAGGATTGTTCCAGCCAGGGATCTTTTGTTTTTTTGCGAAAGGCTATTACTTTCTCCCGCATGTCGTCGATTACATTTGTTAATTGCAAATCGTTAATAAGATTTGTTGATTCGGCTGGATCATTTTGAATGTCAAAAAGTGCTTCCCGATCCTGATAGAGAAATCCTTTTCCTGGTCTTTGACCAAGCATATCAATGTTTGGATCTTGACGTATGGCAGTCCAAGAAATTGATCGAAACAGATCGCTGGGTAAAGGTGTGGTGAGTTGATGAGCTAGATTTCGAACGTATTTGTAGCGTCGACCGCGTAGAACGCGATACGGGTAATAATTTGTTACTTCATGGAAACAGTGAGAGAAGAACGTTTCTTCCCACTCTCCAGTCCCTGGAGAGTCGGATTCATCTTCCAATATAGGTAGGATTGATTTTCCGTATAAGACTGTTGATCCTTCTGGTTGGTTGGTACCACACCATTCAAGTATCGTTGGACAAAAATCGACCCAATTCATTAATGCTTTGTTTCGAATTCCTCGTTTCTGCTGAGCTGGACTGCGTATGATCAGGGGACAATGATGTCCGCTATCGAAACTAGATGCTTTTGCACCAGGGAACGGCATAGCATGGTCAGTTGTNACAAAAACNAGTGTTTCGTCAGCTCGNCCGGATTGATCGAGCGCTTCCAAAACCGCACCAACAACCTGATCCCAACGAGACACACTTTCGTAGTAATCAGCCAAATCCTCACGTACTGCGGGGATGTCGGGTAAAAAGTTGGGGACAATAATGTCAGATGGTTTATATCCAACCGGTACTATGCCTGAATGTATTTTTTCATTTCCATATCCTTGACCCGCACGATGTGGATGTCCGCTACCGACATGCAGATAGAATGGTCGGTCTGCATATTGGTCGAGGAATTCAAGAGATTTCTCCGCCATATCAGTCGGGCTGCGTGCATTTACCTTGGGTTCGTAGTCGAACGGATAAACATTGGGTGGTTCAACATGCTTNTTCCCAATACAGGCGGTTNCGAATCCATTAGCTTTNAGGNTCTTGGGAATTGATTGCATGAACTCATGTGTTCGGAAACCATGAATCCCATGACAATGACCGTATTGGCCATGTGTATGACTGTGTTGNCCGGTTAGTATACAGGCCCTGCTGACTGCACAAGATGGGCTGGTACAAAAAGCGTAGTCGAAAACTATCCCTTCTTCAGCTAGAGCATCAATATTCGGTGTGTGGATCACCTCATTGCCATAACACCGCGCAATTCGGCTCCAATCATCAGCGATCAGAAAAAGTACACTCTGTTTGTCTTTCATCCTAAAGATGTTCTCTCCATATAATTTTTAAAGTTGTGTTTTATGTTTTAAATCTACCCGTAGTTATCTGTTAACTCATTCGATAACTGATGTTTGATTAGGGTGTGTGACCGTAAAGGTGGAACTTCTTTCTTCACTTTCTTTATAACCGATGCGGATAGCTTTTGTCCTTAGTGTTGTTGTCCCCTCTTGGAGGCGTAATGGTTCTGTGTATAATTGCCATTGTGCTTGCTGATTTGCTTCTGTAGTGTAAGCGATGGAAGCACCTTGAGTTGCACAATGAAGCTGGACTATGGCAGGAAACGTCAGCGTTTCATCTTCAGATGCTGTATCTATACCGAAATTTGAATTGGAAATAGGAATAAAGATTGGTGTAGCTGTTCGGGGTTGTACTCCGTCAGGCCACCATTGACGAACCATTTGTTCTTCGGGAATTTCCCCCATGTCACCAAATTCGTTACGCCAATTATCTAGAGCTTTTCGCAACCGTTCAAGTGTCGATTTGTGCTCTGTATTCTTAGCGAGGTTCTCAATTTCATAAGGATCGTTTTCTAGGTCATACAATTCTTCAACTGGTCTTGGGTGTTGAAACATAACATTTTCTGGTCCTTTCAGCTTGTCTTCTACATGCAATCGCCATATCTCTTGCATTACCGGGTGGCGGTTTCGATAAGGAATCCAAAGCAGGTAAGGTTTCTCAGGGTGAAAATTTCGAATGTATTTGTAGCGTTTATCCCGTGTGGCACGAACCATGTCATAAGATTCGTCATATCGATCCCGTGTTGCGAACACATATTTTCTTTCGGTGGCTTCTGGGCCGAGGAAGGGCTGCCCATGTAGATGTGAAGGTAAGTCTATTTTAGCCAACGAAAGGACCGTAGGACCTAAATCCACTAAACTTATGAGGTTTTCTGACGTGCTTCCAGCCGTCAACTCTCCTGGCCACCGAACAATCAGCGGAATACGAATTCCGGCATCGTAAGGCCACCGTTTTCCNCGGGGTAACCCTTCTCCATGATCACTCCACAAAAACACGATTGTATTTTCGACCAGTCCGTCTTCTTCTAATTCNCCGAGAATCTGACCGACTNGNTGATCTGCCAACGTCAGGTTGTCATAATGGCGTGCTAGAGCNTGGCGTGTTTTAGGCGTATCTGGCAGATACGGTGGTAATGTAACTTGATCCGGGTTGGTGGGATCATCAACAGGAGGCCGGTTGTTTGGCCACATACCGCTTTCGTGAGTTACTGTTGGATTAAAGACTGAAAAGAAGGGAGAATCACCAGTGCGATTTCGCCAATGTGCCTGATTGTTACACTCATCCCAAGCTGTAANAGGGGNCGTAAACTGATAATCCGTCTTTTGATTGTTTGTACAATAGTATCNGGNTGCTCGCAAGTATTCAGTAAACGTTTTGACGTGTGGTGGAGGAACAGCGGAATATGGAGTTGGCATCTCAGGGGTGTGTTGATTGGTGTGTGCTGTTCGCATGTGGTGTGTNCCGATGGAGGTTTGATACATGCCAGTAATGATTGCTGATCGACTAGGGGCGCAAACTCCAGCGGTCGAAAATGCGTTTGGATACCTCCTACCCTCATATGCTAGACGGTCAATATTTGGTGTCCGCGCAATTTGATCTCCATAACAGCCGAATCGCGGACTGGTGTCTTCTAACGAAATCCATAGAATGTTTGGTTGGTCTAATTCCTNTTTTCTTAAACTCATATTTTTCNCTNNTCTGGAACTTGTGAATGTTATNTGGGATTAAGTAATAACCCTTCTGTATATAAAAACTCTGAAACNACCTGTGCAGTCTTTTGATGTGCTAAAGGTGTAGGATGGCAAAGATCAAAGAANAGCGATTCTTCAACCATTGTGTTCCAGTGACGAAAACTCGGTAGTAGATTGAGAAATGGGATGGATCTACTATGACAGATTTTGGATAGATGTTGTTGTGGCTCATCCAAAAATGTAAAACCTGATTCCACTTGAACACTAACTGGAAAACAGACAACTGCTAAAGGACAACCAGCTGATTGTGTTACTTCCTGCATCTCTTGAATATATTGATCAATTGCTATCCACGATTCTGGTTTCCAAGCCAATCCCCAATCTAGGTCAGCGGACTTGATAAGTTGCTTCATTTTATCTTGATCCGTTACCCATTCTCGTTTTGTAAATGTGTTGATCCAACGAAAACGGCTTTCTGCCACGGTCCTGACACCAAATTTAATTAATGCTTTTTTGGCAATAGCTTTTGTGAAAGGTATCAAGTTAACAATTTGGCGAAGTATATACCGGCGATGGAACCATGTCGGTTTCAATTCATTGGAAAATCCTCCAATAGGTCGAGCATCATTGAGGTAGAAACCCAGAAGGACNAGATCTGGTTGGAAATTTAGACCAACTTGTTTTAGGAGTTTTAATTCTTCCTGTAACCCTAGGTCTTCAATACTGATGTTGATGACTTCGTAGTTCTTGTGTGAGTTTTGTTTCTTAAGAATGGTTTCGAGTTGTTTGACATAAGTTTCGTATAGTTCTACACCCCAGCCAAAAGTAATTGAGTCTCCAAGAGCAACAATCCGAAACGTATCTTCTTGTTTTTCTAAAGAAATTTCCCTATCACGCCAACCTAGGGAATTGATTTTTATTGTTATCTCCGTTCCATTTTTTATGAACTTTTTTTTTCTAACCATTCTTGGGATCAAGTATCGTTCTTGCGTTGTCTGATCAATTCTGAAATAGGCTTTTGAAGGACGAATAAGTTGATAAATTGAGTGCCCAACTTCGATTAGCAGTAAGATCAGAAGGATTGCTCCTACAAACAGCAATAAATTAGTGAAGTTCCGTTTGAAGAAGCTAGTAATTCGAGTCAAAAAACTTCCTCTGCTTTATTTCCGTCATAGCAGAATATCATCTTAAAATTGATTGGCAAGAAGCGATGAATTCAGTCGAAGAGGATGTATAACCAATAATATGTTCAAAATTTCGCAGCATAATTTTTCGTAACCAGCCTTTCTCGGGTAGAGTCTCGTCCACTGTGTCTGGGTACTCGGCAGAATGGGTGCAGTCTCGTAGCATGATAACTCGATAGTTATGTTCCACTGCACCTGCTAGCGTTTGATACAAACACGCTCTCTGGCTAAAACCAACAGCAATTAAGGTTTTGACGTTATAACATCGCAGATGATAATCAACATGAGTTTGATGAAAACCGGACCATTCCCGTTTAGGGAAATCTGGTTCATGCGGTAACGGTTGAATAGACGGAGGGTAATTGGGTTGATGAGGTCTTCTCGATGGAGGGGGATGATCTTTGGCCTTGGAGGTTCCCCAGCGAGTTCCATGGATTTCTCGTTTAATGCTACCGGGCTCATCAACCAGCGAGAAATCGTTGTGAATGAAGATAACGTGCATCTTGACCTTGCGAGCAGTGGCTAATGCGGGTGCAATTCCCTCCTCCACATATGTGTTGCNACTACCGCAATCGCTATCTACAATCATGAAAGCAGTCTGNCCAANTTCTATCTCGAGGGTATTATATTCTGTGGTGTTGCTATACCAGCGAACGGGAAGTTTTAATATACTCATAAAATTATCCAGCAACTTCGTCAAGAAAACTAGTAGCTTGACGGTTTGGGGGTGGCAGGGGGCCAATATCCGTTTGGGTCTTCGTCCCACATTTCACCGCACAATTGGGAAATTATACACCATTCTGCTGACGTTAGATGTGCATGATTATGAAACAAAAACCGCTTAAGTCCAGCGTCTTCAGAGGATTTTAGAATCCTGGATAGGTCACCAGACGTCATAGGATCACCACCATGCGGCATTCGACCAGTATCTATCCAAGGGACTACCTTTTCCGGATGGCTTACAGCTGCTAGTGCTCGCTTAGTTTCCAGTCTAACCGTTTTATCAAAGAAAGCTGGTGGGAACCCAAGATCCATATCGGATAAAGATTTTACCTCTGGGAGATCAATGCCCAACCAAGCTTTTACAATTGTGAAGCATTCCCGCTCGGTCAAGCCGGGATTCCATTCATGAACTTGCGATACCCATCTAGCCACGGTTCCATACATACCGTCAAAACCCCGATGCCAAAAGTAATGTTTAACCAGTAAAATATCTACGATCTTATCCCAAGCGGAAAAGTCAAGTGCGGTCATACCGGAAAAGACCGCTGACCGTGGACCATTGCCTAATAGGATTTGATTGGGGAGTTTATCTAGTTCTCTTCGAAATGCTTCGCCCGTTTTGATGCTGTCTTCTCGCCTCCATCGAAGCCAATAGATAGCGTTTTCATTAATGTCAAACAGGTTCATTTCGGATAATACGCCGTGAGAACCGTAGTATTGGACTTGAGAGGATGTGAAACTTTGGAACCGCTGACGAAGATGCTGCATTCCTCTTTCCAACTTATTGGGATCATAACCTCTGATGGATGCTGCTTTTTTAGTGGCATCAGAGATGTCGCCGAAAACAGCGTTACCATGGTGCTTGATGAGTTCATAGGCTGATTCTGTCCAACCGTCCATAATGCCGCCATCTGCTTGTGGAAATGCGTTGAACACTTCAGCCCAAATGGATGCAGTGTATATTGCCGCATAGGGATCTTCTTCTAATGACAGCGATTTTGCTCCTGTCGCTCCGCTCCCGGGAGCAAAAATGAAAATTGTCCAACCCCGTTTTTTTGCATCATCCAACATGGTATGGAGCGATTTTTCCTTAGTTGGATCGGTTTGTACTTGACGATCGTTGGGAACTAGTCCACGGTCACGATAGACTTGTGGGTTCGAGGCGAAGGCAGGAATAGTGAATTGGCCTTGCGAATCCGAAAATAGCGTACGTCCAAAGACGAAACCGCGAACGCCACCATCTTCCCAAGCATCGAAAATGCGTTTATAGTCACTCATTACTGGTTCAAGTGGCTGACCAATACGCATCCAAGCTTGCATTTGGTTGATCTCCCTAAATGTTATTTATTGTATACACAACATTTCGATCATTTTTTTGTATACTTTAACTGCTTCAAACAGTTGATTGATTTCAATGTACTCGCCAACTGTGTGTGCTTGCTCGATGTTGCCGGGGCCAAGGATTACCAATTCCAAAGAATCTTGGAATGAAAAGGCATCAGTTCCGAACGGTACTGTACCTGGTTTAGATATCCCTGTTGCTTTAAGTCCAGTTTGAACAATTTTAGTTTCAGGTGATATATAGAATGGTTGTCCCTGATTTGATGTCACTTCAAAATCATACTTTTTTGCTTTTTCAGTTACCATGTCAATTATGTCTTGGCTTCTATCGTCTGGCATGGGCCGGAAACCAAGGGTGCATACGGTTTTAGCGGCTGTAACGTTAGGTTTGCAACCACCATCGTCTAGGATCATGTTAAATCCGTTAGTTGGTGGATCGAATTCGTGATTCATGAATGACTCATCGGTCTTGCATAGTTTGGCTACTTCGACCATCTCAGCTAAGAAGGGAGCAATCAGGAAATTGGCTGAAATTCCTTGGTCGGTGCTGGTGTGAGCGGATTTGCCATAGGCAGTAACGACAATCCGTGCTCCACCCTTATGAGCGTATACGGGAGTTAACTGGGTAGGCTCAGCAATCACACCATGCGCAGGCCGACAAGAATTGAAAATAACTGATTCCTCGGTAACTTGACGGGCGCCCATGCCAGAAATTTCTTCGTCAGCAGTGATAATGATAAAAAGCGGTTTTTTCAGTTGGGACGGATTGACTGATGCACCGGCAACAATCGTAGCTGCTAAAGGTCCCTTCATATCACAACTGCCCCGGCCGATAAGACGATCGTCTTCAATTGCAGGCGAGAACGCATCCCAAGCCCATTCGTCGCCGGGTACCGTATCTGAATGGGAGAACAGCCCGAAACCATCTTTCCCTTCACCTTTTTTTGCGACTAANCTGATTTTAGCCTCGCCCTTTTGATCAATAAATTGTAGGCGCTCGACCTCAAACTCACACTTTTTTAACGTTTCTTCTAGAAGATCGCAAACCATTGTGTTGCTTTGATGACTGACAGAGCTAATTGACACGATGTCTTTGGTTAGCTGAATTACATCTGGTTTCATTAACAATTAACTCCCATCCAAAAATGATATGTATGTCCATTTACACGCTTGAATTCGTCTCCAACCGTTACGTTTTGCATCTGATCGGATAGATGAATTCTGGTGGTGGAAGAATAGTCTCTATGCAAAACTATCTCGCTAGCTTTTTGAGTCGGCATTTCTCATGCGTTTGTCAACTTTGTCCAAAAAGCACCCAATAAATGATGTGTAGGTTGTGGTGAACTAATGAGGGGTTGTTATCAATGAGGACCATAGTTAGTATGCTTTTCTGCTTCGATGGTTTCTCAACGAATATCATTAGCCAATCCAGCTTATCACGAACTGTCTGTACTGTCAACGCCAAAGCTTTTTCGTGGTATTAGTTTGGTGTNTNTGATTAACGAGATAAATATTTTGTCTTAAACTTAGAAGAACTGTTGGTTCAAANCAGAATTTTTTTCAGNTATCTAGATCATTCAAATTTTTCTTATTTAGGTTATAATATTCGTCTGATCAAACGTTACAAGTTTGAGAGAAAGTAACTGTGATTTGGTTGATAAATCCTCCAATATGTTCCCAGATTTGTTAGATCAATTTTTATTAATTGTTGCTCAGAAAAATTACTTTTAGTAGGTATGATGATGGATGAAAAGCATGCGCAAGTGATGTTTGATTATCATCAAGCAACCAAGCATAATTTTAATCGTTTTGCTCGGTCCTTAGACTATCTGGACTGGGAAAATCAGCCGAATCCTTTTCGTTTTTATGAGGGAACAAAAAAGGTTCGTTTACCTGAGGCTACCGAGAACTCCTTTATTCCTTACAGTCAGTTATATCAATTCCGAAAAGAATGTCGTCCTTTCAATCTGGAAAGTTTAGGCGATTTTCTGGGGTTGTCGTTAGGGTTATCAGCTTGGAAATCTACTGGCCAAAGTTCTTGGCCATTACGTATCAACCCGTCAAGCGGCAATTTGCATCCGACGGAAGCCTACTTGGTAACACCCTTAATCGATGGTGTTGATGCAGGGATCTATCATTATGTTTCTTATGATCATTGTTTGGAGTTAAGAGCGCAAACACCATTGACTATATGGCAGGATTTGGATGCTCACTTTGGGACTCAAGGCTTTTTAATTGGGTTAACCAGTATCTTCTGGCGGGAGTCATGGAAATATGGTGAGCGTGCATTTCGCTACTGTAATCACGATGTTGGGCATGCTTTGGCATGTCTCAGTTTCTCTGCTAATCTGCAGGGATGGAGATCAATTTATCTAAATGCNTTGTCTGATCAACAAATATCAGATTTANTAGGATTTCATCAGATAGAATGGTTNCCTAATGAGGAGGAACATACCGATCTGGTTTGTTTCGTGGACGTTACTGATTTTCGTGACAATATTCCACGAGGCATCCCTGATTCAATTGTTCAAACTGTGGCTGAACTTGAATTCCGAGGTATACCTAACCAGCTGAGTAAACAACATATGGAATGGCATCTGATAGATGAGGTTAGCGAAAGTGTAAAAAAACCAGAGACACTGTCTAACACTTTTACGTATGAAGCAAGTTCGTTTCGATTTCCTGATTCACTTCCGGACCTATCAGCCACACAAATTATTCAGCAGCGACGGAGTGCCGTGGATATGGATGGTATTACNTCTGTATCTATAGATCAATTCTTCTGTATGTTGGATAAGACCATNCCNAGATGTCATCATTCGCCTTTCAACGTTGAATTGGGGGAGCCGAATGTACATTTGGTGCTGTTTGTTCATCGGGTTGATGGTATGGTGCCTGGGGTTTACTTTTTTGTTCGTAACCCTAGAGACTTATCTGAGCTTAAGGCTTTATGTAAGTCTAATTTTCTTTGGAAGCCGTTAGATAATACATTTCCATTATTTCTCTTAAAGGAAGTTGATTGTCGGCGTGAAGCCGTATTGGTTAGTTGTCAGCAGAATATTGCTGGAGATGGTGCTTTTTCTTTAGGGATGATTGCCCGATTTAAGGACACAATTCAGGATTCTCCTTATTTATATCGTCACNTGTTTTGGGAAACAGGACAGATAGGCCAAGTTCTCTATCTAGAGGCAGAAGCTCATGGTATCCGCTCTACNGGGATTGGCTGTTNCTTTGATGATCCAGTTCATGATATGTTAGGATTATCGGATAGTACCTACCAGTCCTTATATCACTTTACTGTTGGTGGTGCGATCGAAGATGAGCGTCTGACTACGCTAGCTCCTTATTATCATTTGGACTCATTACTTGAATCTTGATGTTAGGTGAATTGTCCAAAATTTCTTGGATTAGGGGTAATTATCTTTGAAGTCTTTGACCCGCAATTGGGAAACGTATGTGGGATTTTCTTTTAAATCGTTAGCTATTATCAGTTTGTTATTATTAGTTATGTTTGTTTCTTCTTTCACCGATTGCAGTAAGGTTCCAACTGCGGTTGATGTTGCTTCCTCTGCCCTGAAAACAGTGCCTGCCTATACCTATAAGATCATTAATACTTATGTTCATGATCACCGAGGTTTTACCCAGGGACTAGTGTTTGAAGATGGTTTCTTATACGAAGGAACGGGACTGAGTGCTCAGTCTTCGCTCCGACGTGTGGCTCTAGAAACCGGTGCAATTTTGCAACTTCACCGACTGCCAGATCATTTCTTTGGTGAAGGAATAACAGTCTATCAGGATAAAATTATTCAACTTACTTGGAAATCCAACATTGGTTTTGTTTATAGAAAAGATAATTTTGAGATGTTACGAGAATTTAACTATTCAACCGAAGGATGGGGAATTACTCATGATGGCAAACAATTGATTATGAGTGATGGAACATCAACACTTTACTTTCTAAATCCAGAAACGTTTGAGATAGTGAGACAGGTCAAGATTTATGACAATCATGGACCGGTAAAATATTTGAATGAACTGGAATATGTTGAAGGGCAAATCTACGCTAACGTTTGGCAGAGTAACCGGATCGCTAAAATTGATCCTCAAATTGGACAGGTTGTGGGTTGGATAGATTTAACTGGATTGCTGAGGCTCAAAAATTATCATCTGCCAGTCGATGTTCTGAATGGTATTGCCTACGATAAGACGAAGAAAAGACTCTTCGTTACCGGAAAATTATGGCCCAAACTTTTTGAGATCCAACTAATTCCGATTCCCGAATCGAAAAAGTTGTAGGAATCTGGGTTGTTGGATTATATCCACCCTTTAGCTTTTGCTTCTTTATATCCTTGTGCTCGAAGTTGGCTGGCAGGATTATCCAAAGCACCATATCCCCATTCATTAAAATCAACACGGTTGCCATTGTAATCAGTATGTGTTTGGTTAATGATAATTTCAAGGCAACCAAGATCTTTGGCTAGCTTCCAGGTTTCGGCTTTGGTTAAATACATCAACGGTGTATGGATCTTGATTTCTGAGTCCAATGCTAAATTCAGTGATTTCTCCATAGACTCGATNAAAATTTGACGACAGTCAGGATAGCCGGAGTAGTCGGTTTGGCAAACGCCCGTCACGATGTTATTGATGTTCTTATTATAAGTTAAGCCAGCTGTGACACTCAGAAAAACAGCGTTACGTCCAGCGGTAAAAGAAGATGGTAGGTTTGGGTTAATAGTATGTTGTGCAGAAACNTCCTGCTGAGAGTCAACCAGTGAGGAATTGGCGAAAACACCTTTTAGGTCAATGATGGTATAACTGACACGCAGGTTATGGCAAATTTGCTGTGCTGCTTCCAGCTCAATCAGGTGCTTTTGACCGTAATCAAAACCAATTGCTTCNACATGNTTAAATTTTGCTAAGGCCCAGTATAAACAGGTTGTAGAATCTTGTCCNCCGGACAACATTACTGTTGCANTAGANATNCCNANCTCTTTCAAATTTATTGCATCCNAGTTAGNTTGGTCNATTATGTTAGATAGTAAAGTTTATTCACTGTCGTACTTGTTTCGGTCGAAACTCGTACCGTACCAACNAGGAAACGTTATGTCCTTAGACATTTGCCAAGCGGTTAAATAAAGTTGTGCGGTAAATTGGGTGGCGGAAACGGCCATGTGTTTGACAAAATCAGCTACTTCTGGGGATAGAGTTGGTTCTGCCTCATTTTCGGATGGAAATTGATCCGCTAACTCGTAAAGCCTTGTTACCTCGGAATGCTTAGTGAGAACAACCGTTAAAACGTCTTTTCTCAGGTCATCCAGAGCCTGAATTTGCAAACCTTTTGTTAGTTGTTCAGAGGTGAAGCCCACATGTTCGATAATTGCATCAACTTTGTAATGTATCCCNTTGTGGGCTATTACCTCTCCATTTGCATTGACACGCCCATTATGGTGCAATGTGACATGAAGAGGCTGGCAAACATCCTCACTGTAGTGGCCAAGTAACCCAGCGTAGACCAAGCATTTTTGTTGAATGTATGAGTTCTGTGGATACTTTCGATGCTCCGCAAAAGAGAGTGCTAACCGTTCAGTGGCTTCAATAATTTCGTAGGGTAAGAATCCGACCTTTTCCGGGTCTAGTTTGAGCTGATTACAAAGGCTTATTAATGCATAACGAGTTTCAGGCAAATTATTATCCTTGAGTAATTCTAGGTCCAAATAGTGGTTAGGATGTTGTGTGCTACGAAGATGGGGGACATTCCGGTTGTTTGCAAGGTCAGGGTCTGCAGAGCAGTGGGCGATCATAATACCTGAGCTTCTGAAAAAGTTGGGGATTTCATCAGGTAGAACGTGTACGGCTGCCTTTGATAGGATAACATGACCGCCTGTCCACCATGCTGAAGTAGAATCAGCCATTAATATCAATAACAAAATTAACCAGATGCTAGCGCTTTTTTTTACTGTCATTATGTAATCAATGGGTTTCGATACGATGATAAAATTCATTGGTTTCCTTCTTTACTNTGGATTAACCGGATAAATGACTAACTAACGGTTAGTNTTTAGGTCTTTTGAAAAACTTTAAGAATNTGTAACATCAGATGGGANCTTACTCTATTATAAATATATGAACTGGATTTTTCAATANTGANNTAGTTTNNGTATCAGGTTGTTACTGAGGAAGCACTTGATGTTTCAGGTTAATTGGAGAGGGAAGTAGTCATGATCTACTGANNGGGATTTNACTTNGACTGAGTGCAATCATTTTGATAAAGAGCGAGTTTGCCTGATTTGTTCCACCTGTTATTACAGGAGCACAGAAGCGTTTTTTCTGAGTTGAATATTTAATCTGNCAGTTTGGGGTTTAAAATTAAAAAACCGTTTAGTTTTTGATTAATAATCTGTATGCTTGCTAGCGCTTCTCTGATTGTATCTAGTAACTTTTTTCTTGTCTTGTGTCTCATGGTTTTGGTCTCCTTAAATTTTAGGTTGATGGTAAAAGTATGAATAAATCAGTGAACCGTTTCCAAAATGATCGATGGCTAAACTCTTCAATTCTATGACGTGCTTTAGCTAATTCTTGGTTCAGTGCAGTCACACACATCTCCCTAGATTCCAATAGTTCGTGTACCTGTTCCAAGTAATTGTGGATTGTCCTAATTTGAGCGTTTTTTTCAGACAGTTGTTTATCCTTTTCTTCAATTTGTTTCTTCAAGAATTGGAAAATTTTGTCGAACTCTCCATCTACTGAATTTTCGCCGTCAATTTCATGTTTCTTCAGCGAGGATGATTTATAATCTCCATTTGAATTCGCATCNATCTCTNTTCCTNTAGTTGCTTCTTTATTTTCGTGTACCCAGAGACGAAGAATTGTNTTTTCACTGACCTTTAATTTTTCGGCTATTTGTGATATAGTCATTGTCTGTTCCATATCGAGGGTAACGCTTAAAATGATGGACGAGTTACGGCTAATCTCCTTGATATATCGGAAGCCGATGTTTTCTCATTAATTAAGTTATTTGCAAAATTTAAGGATCTGAATAATGGTTGAACGTCCCAAAATTGCGGCTGTTGTCACAATCTATCACAAGTATTCTCATGCTCAGCACATCGTTGATCGGTTTCTGGAAGGTTATGGTTGGGAAAGTCGGCATCATTATCCAGAGATGGATCTCGTTTCACTCTACGTTGACCAGGTTGGAGATAACGATCTGAGCCAGGATCGCGCTAAGCGATTCCCATCGATGGTAATTTATCCGACGGTTGCTGAAGCCTTGACACTAGGAGGAGATTCGCTGGCCATTGACGGCGTTTTGCTTATTGGTGAGCATGGTGATTACCCAACTAATGAGAAGGGCCAACGTCAATATCCTCGTTACGAGTTGTTTAAACAAATCACCGATGTGTATCAATCCAGTGGTAAATCCGCGCCCATTTTTAATGATAAACATTTATCATGGAAATGGGAATGGTGTTGGGAGATGTATGATCTTTCACGAGAGTTGGACTTCGCTTTTATGGCCGGATCGTCATTACCAGTGACTTGGAGAACACCATCACTTGATATGCCACTGGGGGCTGAGATTAGAGAGGCAGTATGTGTGGCTTATGGTGGAGTTGACGGATATGACATTCATGCACTTGAAACAATTCAGTGTATGGTCGAAAGGCGGAGTGGAGGTGAATCTGGAGTGGAATGGTTACAGGCCTATCGAGGAGATAAATTCTGGGAAGCCCATCAACAAGGTGTTTGGTCGATGGAGCTTTTCGAGTCTGCATTATCCCGCAGTCACACGATTAAACCAGCGCGAGCTGGATTCAATAACGTCTTTCCTACACTTTGCGAACTTAAAGATATTGTAAAGGATCCAATGGCATATCATTATCAGCATGTCGATGGATTAAAGTGTAGTATGATAATGATGAACGGATTAGTGGATGATTTTAACTTTGCGGCTAAACTCGAAAGGGAGTCTGGGATATTGTCTACACAGATGTATTTGCCTATGCCACCGGCCCGCACGACATTAGCAAATTTTTTTACCCCTCAGGTCAATAATATTGAGAAGATGTTTCTGAGTGGAGAACCGGCCTATCCTGTTGAACGAACTTTATTAACCAGTGGACTGGTAATTGCAGGTGTTGAAAGTTTGGATCAAGATCAGTCTAGGCAGGAGACACAAAATCTGACTATTTCTTATCAACCTACACCTGAATCTACTTTTTGGAGAACTTGAACGGAGGCATTGAAGATGACATCTCGAAGTCGACCGAAACGCATTGCCGTGATCGCGACAGTCTACACCTACCTTTCCCATGCGCAACATTTTGCTGATCGTTTTATGGTTGGCTACCCGTATGAGGGGCGATGGCACACTCCAAGCGTTGAGGTAGCATCGTTATATGTTGAACAGAAGCCGGAAGGTGACCAAAGTATGGATCGAGCTCAGGAATTCAATTTTGAGGTTTATCCCACCATCGCTGAAGCACTACGTTGTGGTGGAGATAAGTTGGCTGTTGACGGTGTTCTAATTATTGGTGAGCACGGGGATTATCCCAAAAATGAATTGGATCAAATTCTTTACCCACGTTATGAGTTTTTTAAAGCTTGTGTCTCGGTATTTGAAAGTGATGGCTTCGCGGTTCCGATCTATAATGACAAACATTTGTCATACAGTTTTGAAAAGGCCAAAGAGATGGTTGAGGATGGTCGCCGATTAGGCTTCCCCATTTTAGCCGGTTCGTCTCTTCCTGTGACTTGGCGTCTACCAGACCTTGAACTGCCTATTGATTGCGAATTGGAGGATGCATTAATGGTTGGAGTGGGTGGCTCAGATGCCATGGACTATCATGCGTTGGAAGCCATGCAGTGCATGATAGAGCGGCGAGAAGGAGGTGAGTCTGGTGTTAAAGCCGTTCAGCTGATTGAAGGTGATGCAGTTTGGGAGGCAGGGAGAAATGGGCAATGGTCGATGGAATTACTTGAAGCAGCATTGTCTCGTAGCGATACTCCATGTGGGTTAACAGATGAGGATGGGCGGACACAAAATTTGATTGGTACTGGGGAACTTTACAAGCTTGTAAAAGATCCCGCAGCTTATTTAGTTGAACATAATGATGGATTTAGAAGCACTCTCTTGATGATAAATGGAGCTATTCGCGATTATTGTTTTGCCGGAAAAATAACTGGAGAAACGAATCCTGTGTCGAACCAGTTTTTCCTGACACCAACACCAAACGTAACTTATTCGGCTTGCTTAGTTGCCAAGATTGAGGAGATGTTTGTAACAGGGAAGGCACCTTTCCCCGCTGAACGTACACTGATTGTCTGTGGAACATTGGAAAGTTGTCTGCAATCACGTTATCAAAATCATCGGCGATTGGAAACCCCCCATCTGCAGGTAAAATATCGAGCTCCCACCGAGTCGCATCATGCTCGAGCGTAGAGTGTGCATATATCGAGGATTTTTTCCAAATGGAGTGTTCTCAATGTATCGGTTGGTACTGCCTCAAATCAGAATTTTAGCCTAAGATGGGAGATTCCATTGTCTATATCCTACAACGTTATTTGCAACGAGAGCGCTGAAAATTGTATAGAGGTTTATTCTAATCTTTGCGTTATGTGAATTAAGCCGTCGCCTGAATGAACGCGGTGAATGCGGCGTAGCATAATAATAATGCCTGTGTGCTCGGTGGTAATTTTTGCCAAAACCTCACCAAAGGCGCTGCAAATAGTGCCGAGTTGTTGCCCGGCGTTGACATTCTCCAGCAAAGTCACTCCTGCGCGGAAATAGCCAGCGACAGGGGCCGTAATCACGTTGTCCAGGTTGCCGTCTCCAAATAAGTGATGTGTGACAGGCTGTAGTTGTGGTTTGCCTCCGATCATATTGAGATGTTTCATAACGTTTAGGATACCTGTGGTGAAGCATTTCACGTCTTCTTCACGTGCTAGTCCACCGCCAAGTGCTTCGGTGTAGAGTGCGGGGATGCCTAGGTCAGTGGCGATAGTAAGACTCCGTCCAGGAGGTACTGGTAGCGGATGTCCCCATATCACGGAGCTGCCGAATGCCTCCGCGCCTGCCAGTGCACGTTTGCCTCGTTCGTCGTCGCTGTGAATGTAGCCGATGAGTGTCGGAATACTAGCTGCTATGCCGCCGCTATGCAAGTCGATAAGGAAATCAGCTGGTCTCAGTAACTTTTCTGTTAGAAAGTAAGCGATTTTCTCTGTGATTGTACCATGAGCATTACCTGGAAAGACCCGAGCCAAATTTTTACCATCAATAATGCTGTTGCGAGTAGCAGTTTCATAAGCTGGTATGTTACATATTGGTACCATTAGCAAAGTTCCACTTAGGTCTTCAGGAATAAGCCTGCGAAAAATTCGAGGGATTGCCTCAACACCTTCATATTCGTCACCATGTATAGCCGCTATAACTAGTAATATAGGACTAACTGTTGATCCTGTTATATAGATAAACGGTAATTTCCAGTGACCATCGTCCGCCCGTTGAGCTACTTCCAGCCATACTGTCTCTTTGGTATTTCGAGGCAATCTTGAAACGTCGAGATCTTTTAGATGCACGGTTGATTTTCCTCGTCTGATTTTTCCTTAGAGGACACGCCTTTTTTTAGCCGTTTTAGGATTAATTCTAAAATTCGGTCTGCAGTGCCGACCATAAAGTGAGTCGAAGATGATGTTGCCTCATAACCGCCTCGATCATATTCATGGGCAAGCGGCAAATATCCTTGGTATCCGCCGCAACACGAAACAAGTAGGCTGTTTGGAAACTGTTGTTTCATCTTAAGTCCAATTTCCGCCAGCACTTCAAACGGTAATCCGACAAATACAGTATGGCCAACCTGTATGAATTGGATGTGGAGTTTTGTCTTGTTTTTAGGATATTGTCTTGCTCTGCTGCAAACCATCATCCTATCTTGGAATTTGTTCATCAGCGAGCGATAGGTTTCTCCTTTTTTTTCTCCTTTTTTTAGGATTTCTTGTCTGGTGGCTTCGTATTCCGCCTCTGCTGTTGTGGGATCNGTCTTGATNATNGTTTCCACTTCNATCACAATCGAATCGGCTGACAGTGAATCAGACGCATCGTTTTGGAATAGTCGTTCGGACAGAATGGTCGTTTGTCCCAAAATTTCTCCAATCCGCTCACGGCAGTCGCCTTTGCGGTTGATAGGTACTGCATCACCCGCGGCACCTAAGGTAAANAGCACTGGACACTGCCAGGCCCGCGAAATTGTCTGTCGTGCGTAATAGGGATAATCGGCTGAAAACCGATAGTAGTCCTCGTCCGGTGAACATCCTGTAACTGGATGGCAACTGAAATTCAGTAGTACTGCTTGGTATTTGTTCTCATCGACTAACCGAAGGATGGCTAGTTCATCATCCACCATGCTGAANGTATATGGCGTTGAATCGTTTGGGTACAGCAGGTTCATCTCAACCATGCCGTCGGATTTCCTGACCGTCCTTCGGTTAAATAAGACTTGGGGTACTGGTAGTCGTGCTGTTTCAATTCGCATGGGTCCTAGATTATCTAATGCTTCCTTTGCTGCTCCGACCATCTTCTTTTTAAATTTTCTCACGTAGGCTAGGTCTGGGTCGATAAACGCAACTTCCGGTTTACTAGAGGTTGTTCCATGCAGGGCAGGTGCAAAGTGGGTGTGAGATCCCGATATCAGTATATTTGGATAACCCACACCTGTTTCCTGTTCTAGTAAGTTGTAAAGTTCTTCGCAGATATCGTATCGTATTCCAATCATGTCCAGTGCAAAAAACAATACCCGGTTTTCGCCGTTACTCACCGCTAGACATCCTAGTGATAGAGGTTCTCGGACGCCGCTTGAAGGATAGGTTCGGTTTGCGTAACCGTGTGCCCAAACTGGATGACTAGGCGTAATATCGCGCACCGCCACTCCGAATTCTAATTTAGCCATTGTTTATGATCTCCTCTTGGCTTTTTTAATTTGCTAGATGAATAACAACTTTGCAAAATAAATGTTGTTGGGATAAAACGTGGGTAGATCTATACAATCTTCCTAGCTTGTTGCTTGTATAATGCAATAATGTTAATGCCTGATCAATATTAGGTTGGCTATGTCTGTCACCAAAAGCTATTAGGTCATTGACCTTATACTAAACATTTAATAGCCGTGTAGAGATTCAGTAACACAAATAGTGTGTAGACCTCATTTTCCCTGATATCCTTTCTGCTCAACGTTCTAAGTGCGTTTAGTCTCCGTAAGACATTTTCCTGACAGTCTAGAGGGATGCCCTTCCAAGCGAACGGTTTTCCTGTTTCCGAATTTATCCCATCGACCAGAGCGCACTTTTCGTGTGAAAAATCAAGTTGTTCGATCTATCTGTTCCTAGATTGCATTAATAAATTTGGATGCTGTCTGCTTGGTCATGGTCAATGCCTTTTTTGCGTGGCACTGTTTTTTTCTGATTGACTGTTAATTTTGTTAGTAACGTAACCATTTTTCAATTAACTCAAAAAACGATGTGTATTAACATCAAAGTAAAGTGTGTTGCTTAAGCTTTGGCGAATAGGATGCCTTTTGGTCTTTTTTCAGTGAAGGGAACTTTCTCGTCTTATATCCATTCAATGATAGTCTTCCTTATTAAATAAACCAGTAAGAATATAAACTAGATTTTTTCAACTGGAACTTAAGTCTGACTTTTTTTCCCATTAGTTCTTCTATTGGACGATCGAAGGTGACATTCAGATTTAAATGATCACCTGTTATATAGGGAGAGGTATAGCCATCTATTTGGTAACCTTGGTCGTCAGTTATTATTATGACTAGATAACCGCAACTCGCATCTACATTGATATGAAGTTCTTGATTGTCAATCATCAATGGTTTGGTTAACAGGTATCCTTCTTCCTTGCCCGCATCTAGGGAGACGAAACCGTCACGGCGGAGTGTTGCTAGCCCCAACATCGGTTTGTGAACGCGCTCAATTCGTTTGAATTTTTGTCCAGTATGTGGCCCATTGACCCCTCCATAATACAGGAAAATCTGGTCACCAACGGTAATGAAATTTTGACTGATACGGACCATCCCATCTTCCCAACTATGGGAGGGGCCTAGGGAGAGGAAAGTCTGTCGATCCAGAACGCGTTGCCAGTGGTTGCCATCTCGACTGGAGGCCAACGAAGTGTCGATTGTACCATCAACCCCTTCGCGGTATATCCACGTCATGCCCAGGTACAGGCCTTCGTAGAGGTTAATAGGCATGCCATAAAATTGTGTTCCCTCTTCATCGATCTCATCACATTCAAACACCAGTTTTGGCTGACTGAAGTTGATGCAGTCAGCACTTTCGGCCCGTGCAATTTTTCTCCCTCCAGCTCCGAATCGGCCAAAGACAACATATTTCTGAATCTGTGGATCCCAAACTAGTGACTGAGTAGTATCACTTCCTAGATCCATAATCGGATTGTGTTCGTAATTGGTCCAGCGAACTCCATCTGGAGAGAAGGAAATCCACATGCCATCGCCCTCACCTTCTCCCCATAAGGTTTTCCCATCTAGTTGAATGAATTCATCGATGCCTCCATGTTCCCAATAAAATCCTTTATAACGTCGATCAGGGTTTGGATCTTGGGGGTCATATAATACCGCCATGCCTTCACAGTTTGTGCGGCCAATATCAATCAGATTGTTTTGCTTCGAGCCGTCAATATCCAACTGATTGAGGATAGGCTTATCCCAGTTTACTCCATTGGTAGAAGTGGCATAAGCCAACAGTGTGATATTTCCTAGAGCCTGTCGTTGTCTGACTTGGATCATACTATCGATGTAAGGACCTGTCAGGTACCACATTTTGAACAGGTTTTCCTTTGGGTCGTAAATAACGGTTCCATATAGAGATGCTACTGTTTCCCATGGGCTTTCGCCTTTGAGGATAGGGTTTTCTGGGTGACGTTGTGGCTGATGTACTCGTCGATAGAGTCGATCCATCCTAGTAATGTGATCTAAGTTTAGAAATAGGCAACGATTTTTCATCCAAGCCCTCCTTAGCATTCATCATCTGTGTTCAGTGTAAATCGAATTTGGTTAAATCCCTTGACTAAATCGATCACCTGTTGCTTGACGGCATCAAGATTTCCCCTCAGTGCATCAACGATGCAATCGGCAATGGCAGGTGCGTCCGCCTCAACCATGCCTTGTCGGGTTATCTCTTGAACGCCAAGCCGTAGACCATGGGTTCCTAATTCCTTGGACAATCGAACGGCACCAGTAATGATATTACATTTTTCCAATTGATTCGCCAATGTTTTAGCCTGACCGAACTGATTGACCATCAGTATCAAGGTGTGGGATTCGGTGAAGCCGAGTGCCGAACCGACCAACGGAACACCACGGTTTTCAAGTGCTTGCCCTAACGACTTGGCATTAGACACGATGCTCTTAGCATGTTCCTTCCCAAACTCGGCCCATTCCAGAAATGTTGCCGCTAGAGCTGGCAACCGGCCCAAATGATGATTACTAACTAATAGTGGCGCTATAGCGGGGCCAATTCGTTCAGCGATAGATTTATCATTGGTCAGAATCATGCCGCCTTGAGGACCGGCCAGCGTCTTGTGAGTTGAAGAGATGATCACGTCTGCGCCTTCCTCCAGTGGGGATTGAAACTGACCTCCGGCAATCAAACCCATTACGTGGGCAGCGTCATAAACTAGGAATGAATCTGGATTGACTTCCTCCATGGCCTGTTTCAGAGAAAAAACTGGTTTTGGAAAGAGAAAGATCCCTGACCCAATATTAACCATACGGGGTTGATGTTTTTTGATCAATTCGATCGTCGCTTGCAGGTCAATATTGGATCTTACAGAATTCCATGGAATCGAAACCGACTTCAAATCCACTTTTAAGCTAGATAAGGCTAGCTTATTCGCGTATTGATGACCATTCTCAACTTCCAAAACAGTATCGCCCGGACGGCATAAGGCGAAAGTGGTAGCTATGCCAGCGATGTTCCCTGATAATGGGCGTAAATCAACAAATTTAGCACCGAACAAATCCTTTGCCTGTTGATGGGCATAGGATTCGATTGCGGCGATAAATTTATTGCCTTGGTATAATCGTTTACCTAGATCGATACCGAGGTAGTTGCCATAGCGTTGGTCTAGTTCATCAACCAAGTAGTTTTCCACAAATGGAGAAGGAACGTTTTCAGAGGCGATCAGATTCAGACAGTCTTGGCGGAAAGATCGATGCGCCTCCAGTAAGGCTAAGAGGTGTCGATGTTTGTTTTTTATTTTCATAGTTAAAAAATCCCATTTAGCTATTGTATTATACGAATTTGAGGTGATTTCTTTCTCTGATTATATCGCTAAGAATTCGGCACTATCTCGATCATCATGAATGTGAATGCGAAGGCGAATCAGATAAACTCGATTCGGAGCTCTCCCACTCTCACAATAAGGAACTAACAGATTTCCATCTTCCATTAATCGCCCACCAGGATAACCATAGCAGGATGAATCTAGAGAAATTGGAGTCCAGTTTAATGCTTGCTCAACTTCTCCACGGTTCAAGAAAAGGTGGAGGCTACCTTGGTAGGTAGCAATACATACCAAGGTCTGATCTGGAAGTACAATTAAACGTGGTGCTTTTAGAACGCCGCTTTCGACAATTTGTCCTGATTCGTTCCAGCTAATACCATTGTCATCTGACAAGAAGATCCCTCCATCCGGGCGTGAAACCATTACCAGTAACCCACTCTCAAAACGTGCGATCGCCGGTTCATCAACATCTAGATCTCTCCTGTGAATGGTCGAAATCGTTTGCCAAGTTAGTCCCGAATCATCGGATCGATGTATGGCTCCAAACAGTTGCTTTTTTCCTTGGTCGGCGCAGTAGGTTGGCCAAAGAATACCTCCATCGGGTAGTTGAATCGCTTGGGCATGACTCCGTTCGTAAAAAGTACCGGGACTGTCGAACCAGAGAGGTTGGCTCCAGCTTTCTCCACCATCGATCGAGCGAATCACGCACTGCCGTGTATTTAATCCTGCTAGATCGTCTTTAAACATATCAGGTGCTTGGTTGAAACCATACCAGGAGGATTGTACATTAATAAAGCAGAGGATCGTTTTGTCTAGGCAAGTAAGTAGAGTTACCGGAGAATCATCTAAGGGGAAATCAGTGATGGGTTTCGGTTGACTCCATGTTTTTCCTTCGTCTTTGGATCTAGTCATCATCGATCGGCCCCCAGTGGGAGCATTATAATCAAGCGGCCAACCTTCTTTGTCCCATTTTTTTCTTGTTTCCTGATGAAATACTCTGGGTGTGGCAAAGGAGACGTGCCAGTAGCCAGCAGAGTGAACCAGAAGCAAATCTCCGTTGGGGGCACGCTCAATTCCTCTCGCCCAACCGATAAAGTCGCCTAGGCCGGGGAAATTGGCTGGGCGGTTATGATCAAAACCGGTAACGCATAGACGTGCTTGTTCTACTGTTAACATTTATTAAATCCTTGAAGGCTTTAAGGCTTAAAAGGTTGGCCTGTTCGACGTAGTTCTTTGGTTATAGCAATTTGACAGGTTACATAATTTTCTGATAAGGATCCGCGATTGTTCAGCATTCCAGCGGCGTATCCGGGACGAGCATCACCAATCGTACCGACAATCAGGTTAGCATATTCGATAGTGGTATCATAATGGGCTGCGATCAGTCCAACCATTTCACTCCAAGCGATTTTCAGCGCTTCCTCCCAGTTAGCTCCTCTGCCACTGGTCAGGAATTCTGCGGTACTTTCTACCACTTGTCTTTTTTCTACTACTGGGCTGCTGGTTGGAAAGCCTGGGGATCGATCGACCTTGAGGGTAACCGTCGAATCGATCTCAACGCCAGTACCCGTCAATTCACCATCTCCCATTCTGGCGTGGACATCGCCCAGCGAAAGATAACCACCTGGTTTCTGTGCCTTGATATGAACTGTACTATTGGACTGAATTGAGTTGAAGTCCATATTGCCACCATGATCGATCTGATGCGGGGCCACTGATTTTAATTCAACTACTCCTATCATTGGCCTTGTAGGTACGACAAAATCGGGAGGGAAATGAATTAGCCCATCCCGCACGGCTGCTACCAGTCGCATGCTCCCCCAGTGTGGCCCTCCATTACGATAGAAACCGTAATGGTCAACTTCCACATTGATAATCTCAATAGAAACCCAATCTCCGGGTTCGATTCCCTCAATCAAAAACGGACCACCGGGACGGGAATACCGGCGATGGGTAGTTACATCCAGTAACTTGCCTGGTATAGTGTCACCTGCTGTCTCATAATCGTGGTCGTGCCCTCCCACCGTTTCGATCGCCACTGTTTCACCTAGTTTCAGGGTGCCCCGTACCTGACCTTGCTCTGGGTCATCTGGCCCGGTATAGTAGGGTGTACGTGTGAAAAATCTCATTGGTTTTTACCTCGTTGGTAGGTATGTTTTCGAATTACGCACTAGATTTTTAATTAATTTGCACGGAAGGTTCCTTCTTTTTGTACCCGTTGATAAACGTGATCAAATTCCTGAGTATCATCATCTAGCCATAGTTCGGATTTGATCCCACGAATGGTTCCTTCTTCTCGGCCAGTTAAATCGGTTGGTGAAATGTAGCTGCGTCCATAGAAAGTATGTCCATTTGGCATGTGCAAAACCCCAACGTGTTTGGGAGGTTCTATTGGCTGGTTGGCTGCTAGGCGTGCTAACGCGTCTTCGTTGACATCAATACCTAGTCCCGGTCCTTTCGGAACTGCGGAACTTCCCGAAATCACTGGGATTAGAGGTGCGACATCTTCGTTCTCTGCGTACTGATCGTCTAAGTTGATCGTATGGGCAGTATGTGTTGGTAGGACAGCAGCCATATGGAGAGCAAAAGCTTTAGTCAAGGTTCCACCTGTTAACTGAATTAATGTCTGGATGTTTCCTTTACCAAAGGCAAAACCTGTAGTTAATGTATTACCCACACCGCTTTCCAGCATATAGATGTCGGCTATTCCCTGAAGTAGTTCTTGGATTCCTCCCAGAGGTGTCCCGTGCATAATGATAGGAAGATTAACTTGGTTGCGTAATCTGTGCCAACCGTCAATATCGTTTTTGACCAAAGGATCTTCGATGTAGCCGATAATTGGATGATCTCTTTCCATTTGCTTAATTAGTGGTAATGCGGAGGCTAAACTCCGATTGCTATTGAGATCGTAGTGGATCTGAAATCCTTCGGGAGCGACTTCTTCGGCCAAACGCGTTTGTTCAATAACATCGTGGTAGGTGCAGGTATGCATTTTGAAAATGGTGTAACCTTCATCCACTGCTCGAAGGATTTCTCCTCGGAAATGTTCCGGTGAAGCTGGTCGGGTCCAGGCAGCCACTGGGATTTGGTCACGTACTTTTTGTCCCATCAGTTTGTAAGCAGGTATTTCTAAGTATTTTCCCATCAGATCGTAAAGTGCGCCACTCAAACCAGAAGCTAAGTTCTGATTAATATAGTCAAATGGGTTTTGACCAACTAGCGGATCTACACTAGATTGGGTAGGTTGTCCATCTGGGCGCACGCGTTGGTCACCATAACCGACCAATCCGTTATCTGCTTCGACCCTAAAGATGGTGCGATGATCAATACCATATAGATCAACCTGACGATGTTGATATCTTT
This sequence comes from Candidatus Poribacteria bacterium, assembly GCA_002697225.1. The sequence continues at coordinate 1,968 of NZUQ01000136.1, read as the reverse complement.
CAGCTAACTTAGGATAGATTGGGATAACCTTGATGTCTTTGATTCGCATTGAAAACTCCATGATTTAAATCGAACTGAGTTAGGTTTAGTGTGACTTTCTATCAAACGGGGTAGTCTGATTTTGAGGATTCAGTCCAAAAAAATTGCCTGACTTAGTTATCTTGATTTTATTCTCCTTTTTTTGCATATAGAAGATTGTTTTTGCTATCTTTATAGAGGAGTTTTAAAGTTTGTTTATTGGTTGAGATGTGGTATTTTGTGACTGCTTGTAACGCCTTAAAATATTCCTGTTCTTGTTGCATGGTACCTTCTGGAATTGCACAAAACATCTTAGTGGAAGCAACGGATTGTATAGACAATTTACCGTCTTTTCCTTGATAAGAGCTGAAGTACCGGTTGCAGCCTCCGGAGCCAGATATCCGATCAGTCATAAACTGTAGTGTGATCTCTGTTTTTAGAATAGTTTTTCTCTCTGATCCAATTCGACCATAGGCCTGTAATACCCATTGTTGGCCTATCACCTGACCTATATTGACTAGATCAGCTTTTGGGGGTAGTGGATTGGAGTTTTCTGCAACTGATTGAGGACTGATAGGGCTCTCAGATTGTCGGCAACTATTAATCAGGCTAATTACAATCAGAATTAAAGCTAGCGGAATAAATAGTCGATTCCAATCTCTCATCTTAATATTTCACCTCTGTGGAGTATTTGTTTTCAATTCAATTGGGATCTGTGCATGTGTTCAACTGATTTTTGTTGGTGAGTTGGATTGAGCTAGAAAGAATATATGGGAATGTCCAATATTTGTTCGGCTAATCCATCAAAATCATCATCTCTTAATCCGTACTCAGATTCCAAGTAATGCCCAATAGCCATAGTAAATCGGCATAGATCTGCGCCGATTGCAGTGTCTGGCTTTGTTTCCTGTCCATTTGGTGATAGATGTCTAACATCTCCTGTTAGCAGGTTAAACAGATGCGACCAGCAATCATTGGTTTCTCTCTGTACATCTGGTTGTTGTTGGAAATGCCATCTGCCGGAGTTGACTTCAGTGAAGATTTTTTGTAGGTCGAAATTTTGCAATTGACTCAGATAGGCAGGGATAAATCTGATAGCCAAAAGGCTTAAGTCTTTCATAACTACTTCATGATTGCCGGAATCGTAATTTTCTGGTGCCATAATCTGATATTTCTCTGTTGAAGGGCTGAATAAACATCTCCAAAAGGTGTTTTTTACCCTTCGGATAATGTTGATTAAATCTTCGGATAAATCATAATCGTTGATGATGTTTTTCTCTATGTCGATACCTCTCAAGCCAGAAAAGTCCCAAGTTTTCTCATCGCCGACACTTGACACTTTCAGATATGCGTACAACGGTTTCAAGTTGTTTCTCTTTACTTTTGCTCGTTTGTTCTTGACCATAACCTTAATTATTGATTGTTTATGAAACAATGGGTTGGAGTTTTTGGAGGAGAATTCATTATTGTTGTTTGATTAGTTTCCCAAGTTATGGGGATGATAACTTAAATTTCAGGATAGTTGTTATAATAATATGGTGTGGGATGAATTTACATCATAGATATGAGTAACGAAGTGAATATAGTCAGGATTTAAGTGTACCTACTTAGGTTGTTTTTCTTAATCCTAAGATATTGGATTGTTGGTATACACCTAAGATAAATTATACCATTTGTAAGTTTTAAGTTAAGAGCGGGTTGCTAATAATTTAAGATATGCTACGGGTGTGAAAACTCTGCCGTAGGATGGAAAATAGTTTTTGTAGAAGTAAACTAAAGCTCTGCTATATCGCGTGTGCATGGCATTCTAAGTAGCTAGTTATGGAGGGGGGGATTGTAACATTTTATGTTGCTTTGCTAATTGTAATTGATTTTATTCTCCTTGGTTTTGCTCTGAATTACAGCTGTTCTATGTTTTAGTTTTAAATGGTTTACACGATTTGTCGATTT
>NZUQ01000135.1 GCA_002697225.1 Candidatus Poribacteria bacterium | reverse complement strand
TACCGATGATCAGTTACACGTTGGTTACAAGTTACTATGTAACCAGTATCAGGGTTGATAGATTTAGGAAGTTCTGTATGCGGGATATATCCTTGCCAATCGCATTCTCCTGTCCAACCGGGGACAACTCGCCATCCATTGGCTTCACCACGAATTGGGATCTTGCCAGCGTGTAGGTAACCAAAGTTACCATGGCTATCCGCAACAGCATAATTGTTGACCCGATCCGTCCAGTTACTTAAAGCTTGATCTAACTCATCCAGTGATTGACTGTGCATGGCATCACGAACAGCATCAACCCATGGAGAACCAGCTAGGAGACCCGGATCACTTATAGCCACAGCGAATCCCGTTACTGGATTCCCAGCAATAATTGGTCCGTGGCGGGTAATTGTAACTGGAAATTTTACCGGGATATTACCTTTCACTTTAATCACTTCATCCAGTATTTCCGCTGAGTGCCATTTTCCTTGAAAATCATATTGCAGGTCGTTGCCTGTTTGCCGAAAACGCTCAACGTACAGATCCTGTGTATCCGCTCCACCATGAGTCATCCCCCATGCCACATACTCATTATGGCAAAAATGAAGCGCACCTGGCATACCGGGTAAGGAATAGCCAATGACAGTGAAATCTGGACACGAAAGATGAACCTGATAATAAACATTTGGTGTGTCAAGCGCGCGATGTGAATCACCCGCAACTAATGGTAACCCGGACGCTGTATATTCACCAGAAATTGACCACCCGTTCGATCCAGCATCAATTTCATCAAGCCAACTGGCTTCCTCAACAATTTGACTTAATTCTTTCAGTCCATCAAGCGCTGCTCCTTTATAAACTTCACCTGGAGGTACGGTGAGGAGATGCCCTTTGGGATATCCTTTCATGAATAAAGCCACTTTTTCTGCCCCAATAGCTTTTACCAAACGTGTTCGGAAAAGCTTGGGCTCAAAAGTTCCTAAAAGAGTATTACGCATTTTATAAACGGCTAGACAATGCCAGTTTTCCCAAAACTCAGGTTCATGATCGAGAATTTTATACTCAATTGGTAACGTAGTCGTAACTTCAATGAAAGCATTCACTCCGGCTGTATAGGCGTCGATCATCGCCTTCGATTCTGGACAAGCCATTTCGTAATCAAGTTTCGCTGTTCGTCCCATTCCAGCTCCTCGAAGGAGTTTATCCTGTTCAACACCATTAGATCCTGTTAATTCAGCCCACCGCCCAAGCGCACGATATCGATCGTAATCCATATGCCACAACCGATCCTGTGCAGTAACAAACCCTTGAGCAAAGAACAGGTCGTTTTCATTTTTGGCTTTAATATGAGGTATACCCCAGTGATCACGGTACACTTCAACAAATTCATCAAGCCCAGATAAACGAAGATTGGAAGTTACATCAGGTAAAGCATTTTTTAGGTCTGCTTCGGTAATTTCTAGAGACATTTTTGATAATGTTCCTAATATTAGGTCATAGACAGTTAGAATCCACTTCATTAGCTAGATATAGAAAATTAGCAACTTGTCATGGTAACAGAAAACTTTTTAAATACAGCATTGTGGAGTGTTGGGTTTATTAGCGTCATTTCACATGCCATTACCTGCTTAACTTCAACATTTGAAAATTATGGTTATATGATAATGGTGCTGACAAAATTATATCTTACCTCCTACTTTTTGGCTATTATCACGCCTCTGAGGTCAAATTCTTTTCAATGTCTGCATCAACTAAACCATAAATTGCAACTATGTTTTCCTCTATTGACGAGAATTAGTCGTGTAAACGTTTTTCCAGAAAAGAAAAAAAGGAAACTTTATTCACTCTTTGAATGGCAGCCAAATATCGAACAACAAAAGCATGAAACATCAGATCTATTTTTTGAGGTGGTCATTTTCTAGACAAAGCGTACAGCTCATGGTAGGATCTCTTCATGACGACGAAATACACTAGTTTCAACGAACATATTTATCAATTGTGAAGGATTATCTCATATGAAGAATGAATTCTGGGTCGCTGATTCCCCGGAGATAGCCAAACGTCGCGAGCGAGTATTCCTGATTCTCGCGGGCTTATTTATTGGAACATTAGCCATGTTAAATATCTTGGGAATTTCCAGATTTATCAAACTTTTCAGCATCGGCGAATGGACATTTGCTGTAGCTGTAGGTGTTTTGCCTTACCCAATCACTTTTTTATGCACAGATCTTATTAGTGAACTCTATGGTGAAAAAAGAGCTCGGTTTGTCGTCTGGGTAGGTGTCATACTCAATATCTGGGTGATATTTATCATGTGGCTGGGCGGTATCCTACCAGGTTTCGAAGAGGTTAATGCTGCTGGTGAAATCGCTAAAGATGCTGCGGGAAGATTGCCGTTATTCTTTGAAGTCCAGAAGTTAACCTTTGGTGCAGTCACCGCTTCCATGATTGCCTATCTCGTAGCTCAGTTCACTGATGTCCATATGTTCCATTTCTGGAAACGTTTAACCAAAGGCAAGCATCTCTGGTTACGAAATAACGGATCAACGTTAATTAGTCAATTGGTCGACAGCACATGTGTGATATTAATTACTCACTACTTTGCTGGTGCTTTGCCAATTGAGGAAAATCAGTCTATTATTCCACAATTACTAACGTTTATAGTATCAGGTTATATGTTTAAACTGATGGTTGCATTACTGGATACTGCTCCTCTTTATGTCGCAGTTCATTATTTATCCGAGTACCTGCAGATTGATCCTATAGAGGAATTCAAGGATGAAGCAGAAACTGACCAATGAGTTGTAGATTAGGCATTAACTACAAACAGAATTAGTTTTCCATCCCTATTTGAAGAAATTGGTGATAATGACGTAAAAGACGAACAAGTTTATCTGCCTCCCTTTCCTACATAATCACGTTATGGGTAGCTCGTTACGCTTAATGGAACCTCCAAAGCAGTTTTTTAAGCTAGACTGACAACAATTTCACAATAGCCCGCGAGCTATCCTGGTTAGTTCAAGGAATAGAAAACAGTCCCTATAGGAGGAAAAAAGGTGAAAATCGAAACAGTTAAACCTCACCAATTGTGTTATGTAGTTTACCTTTCGATCTTTAGCTTCTTCATATTAACAAACTGGACTACTGCTGGAGTAAGGGAAAAGCTTGGCCTGGTTGCACACTGGACCTTTGATAAAGGTACACTCGACGCAAAAATGGTTCAGGATAACCTAGGCAAGAATAACGGGTTGATCGTTGGAAAACCAAAAATCCAAAAAGGAGTACACAGTGATGCTCTAAACTTTAACGGCACAGTTGACTTCGTCAAGATAACCGAAGATATTTTCTTTCCTAGTATCAGTATAGAAGCGGTCATCAACCCAATCCTCGGTACACGAAACCCAATCTATGATAAATATAACTATGGTATCCAACTGTTGGATAATAACCAAGTCGGAGTTTGGATACGTGCAGACACTAACCAACAGAACAAACATTGGCCGTCAGCTTATACTNCGTTTCCTGATGACGGCAAGTGGCACCATGTCGTTGGNGTTGTTACNAACAANAAACACGTTCAGATNTTTCTCGACGGGGATTTAAAGAAAACGACTCCNGCACCACATCCGATAAGCATCGCTTACGGCGCAAACGATAAGCCGACTATCGCCTATACCCGACACCTAAATGGAATCTGGTACGCGGGTTCTATCGACGAAGTAGCTGTTTATGAAACGGCATTGNACGAGACAAATGTTAAAACACTCTACACTACGGTTCTCGCAGTCGAAAAAGCGATGAAACTTTCCGTTGTTTGGGGAAAAATAAAAGTTTGGTAACTATCAAGCTCTCACGAATTAAGCTTTAATAACCAAATAGTCGATGCTTCTAGGCGCCATTTCAATTTGTATCTGGACATTGTAATCTCGATCAATTGGATATTCTGTCGATTGACCTCCACCCTGGCAAATTTGGGCGACTTCGGTCAGCCCTGTGTAGTAGAGGGGTAACTTCAAATTCATCTGCTGGATCTGACTAGTTGGATTATAAACCATTGCTAATCCGCGTGGATTTANTTGTGAATTGACGTGAAGTATACAGTCAATTGACCGCCCATCCGGCCGCCGAACGTGAATCAGGTCACTATTCAGTATCGCACGATACTGNNTATAGAAATCAACCCATTTTTTCACTAATTTCTTGGTCTGTTCAGTATCAAATAAGCGTGGTCCTCGATAACAAGCAATCACGCCGCTACCGAAATTTTGTGCTAAATGCCATTCGTAATCTTTCAAGTGCTNGCAAAGCGGTTCAAAGGTGGCAGCTTGCCCTCCACCATGATATTCAACTAATGGTACAAACATCCANCCCATACTGGGAGTTTTTTCAAAAGTGCCGTCATAGATATTCTGACGCGCAATCAAGATTTGCTGTTCTCTAGGTAGGCTGAAATTAGTTTCCCGGTATCCCATACCACACTTGTTGGCCCCATTAAGATAATAGGAATCCGGTGAATTTATGTAAATACCTCGTTCCCGACACTGGTGATAAAAGCTGATACATGATTCCCACTGACGAAGTTGCGAGTCTGCTAAACCACGGTGATGTTTGTGTCTAGTAGAGGCACAAACATCACCATGGTAAGGACCATCGGTTTCAATAATGTCCATCCCCGTAGCATCCATAAAATTCAGTACCCTTTGAACATAACCGTCTGCCCATTCACTGGCTAAACAGGCACTCTGCCCGAAACGGCTACCCGGTTTTTGTGTTTTCGGATCAATACAATTGTAATCTTCTCCAACACCCCGTGAAGCACACATCAAAGTATAACCCCCAATTTCAATTCCCTTGCTGTGTGCGTAATTGGCCAATTCCTTCATTTCAGCTATGTAGTTTGGATCTTCGCTTTCAATATTAAAACCACTACCAAAGGTCATAATTACCATCTCAAAACCAACTTCCGCACATTGGTCAATTGCTAAACGGACGGCTTCCGNATCTGATTGCCGTACATGCATGAAGATNGGATTTTCNGTTACCTGTGGGGCAANAATCCTATACATCTTTCTCCGAGCCAACCCCTTTCGNTCACGATCATCGCTGTCATTCAATAGCTCAAAGGTACGAAAACTTTGGAAATTATCACCTNGTTNNAGNNNTACTCCNGGGCCNAAAGGATAAGTACTGGTCATCAACAAAGGCATTTGGTANTGATAATCAATCTGGGTTTTATAATCCTCGTCGGGGATCCACCGAGTAGTTTCCATCTGGCTAAAGGCATAATCNCTNTCAACATGCAATCGATGTTTCTCTTGNTCGTTGACTGCTATTAGTTCACAAACCAACCCTTCAATAAATAATGCACGTTCACTCNAATTGTTGATGGAGATTTGTTTGGACAAAACCGGAATACCTTGATAAAGGTCATAATGGATGGAAATTTCCATNCCNTCAAATGCTGAAGGTGCGACGTAGTCAACTGATAACCTGATTCCTTTAGGTGGATACTCCGCCGGTGGCGCATAACGTTTGNCCAACCAAGGATATAAGGCCNCAATTTGGCTTACGCTATAGCGAACAAACTGGAATGCCTCCGGATTNCTCTTTAAATCAACAAGCCAGTCCAAATCCAAATAAGCATAGTCCGGTTGACCTATCAAACCAGCTATCTCTACTTGTTGACCATCAATGGTAATTAGAGCTTCCGGNTTGATTCCACGTAGCAACGTAGATCCAGTGACTAAGTTTATATAATCTACGGTNGCAAAATTGGGGGCAGTTACGAAAGANCGTGCGATAAGGCCATTGCTTAGAACCAAACGANCCTGGTCTTCTTTAATCGATGCAGGTTGATTAAAAGGCTGTATCAACCAATCACTCTGTTGTGAAACTGATGACATCAATTCTCCTCAATGTATTACTCTAAGTTGCGTGACATTCCAAAATCTGCAATATGGTTTAAACGCAAAAAATAATCAAATCGAAATGTTATGGTTCGAGCAATCCAATTCATTAAGTCAAAATCCACCAAATATCGCAAATCTACGTAAATATCATTCAGGTCATTTTTTCTCTATCAAAACCCCAAGGATCTATCTTGGAAACAGACAACGCCAATGTAACGTTTCACCCCAAAATTATAGCATCGATTCAGAGATCAACAGCACAATTGTAACCTAGTTGAGCAAAACCGTTTCTTTTAAAAATGATATCANCTAGAAATCGCAGTCAATAGAGCAGGCGACACCCTTCCAAGACCCACAAAGAATCGATAGTAACATATACTCTTTACTTGGTTGGTCAACCGACGCTTAGACCTTATAAGCTCCATGGTCAGCATTTGGAGTACATGATCTGCGGGATTATAATTCCATTGAGACTGAATCGAATCCAGTTTCTTTTAGATAATTTCTATAAAAATGGTGTTGAAAAAATAATTGTTGCTTTAAATTTATGATCACAGATAATATTACCTGACTCGGTTGTCAATAAGTGAGGACGCATGACCCAACGTAAGAAGATCGCTGCAATAATCACAACCTTTTATCCTGCTTCGCATGCTGACGTAATTGTCACTAAATTCGTAGAAGGATTTCCTACAGACGAAGGACTGTTACACCCAAAAGTGGATATTGTTTCTATGTATATGGACCAGATTCACCAGAACGATATTGGTCTGGACCTAGCTGAGAAAAACGATATCCCAGTCTATCCTAGTGTACGGCAAGCACTGTGTTTGGGAGGTAACGAGCTGGCGGTAGACGGAGTATTATCCATTGGAGAACATGGGGATTATGCTTGGAACGAAAAGGAACAGCACCTGTATCCACGTCGTTATTTTTTTGAACAGATNGCTGGTNTCTTGGCCACTNCTGGCCGCTCAGTNCCTGTCTTCAACGATAAGCACTTGTCCTATAATTGGTATGATGCCAAGTGGATGTATGATCGTGCACGAAAACTAAATATTCCNTTCATGGCAGGTTCATCCGTACCTTTATTTTGGAGAGATCCTTGGTTAGAACATAATTTAGAAACTAATCTAGAAGAAGCANTAGTTCTTAGTTATGGTGGTTTAGANNCCTACGGTTANCANGCTTTTGAGGCTTTACAAGCCATGGTAGAACGTCGTNAAGGAGGCGAAACNGGTATTGCATCNGTCCANTGCTTNGAAGGAGAAGNTGTTTGGCANGCTNGTAATGAAGGNGTCTGGTCACGTGATCTAGCGGAAGCNGCAATTCTNGTTGGAGAAACTAAGGANGGAAATATGGAAGAATTATGCAAAGAGCCAGTAGTCTTCCTNATTGCATATAACGATGGGTTAGAAGCGGCGGTCTTACATCTTCGGGGGTTCGCTAATGAATGGAGTTATGCCAGCCGAGTTGATGGAGAAATTCAAGCTACAGGTATGCGTGGGTATGGTCCTCCGTATCCACATTTTAGTTACCTCAGTCTGAATATACAAGAGATGTTCCTTACCGGGATACCGCAATACCCGGTGGAACGCACTTTGTTGGTTAGCGGAGGGCTAGAAGCATTACTCGATTCACGCTATCGTAACCATGTTCGATTAGAAACACCTCATTTAAATGTTACTTATCAGGCTTATGAGGATGCACCAATTCGACCAACTAAACCCCTTCCTTCCGGTCCAAGCAAGGGATTATAGAAGTAATGATCTCCATCAATTCAGTTTTTCTTATCCTGCCCAATGCCAGTTGGTGAAACGGTATCCGCCAACCTTACCAAGNAGATTGTGTGCTGAAATCCCATGTNCCATTACGAAACCGTGCGCGAGATGTCAAATNNCCCGGCACTCCGTCCGGTACAANTCTGCGGTTAAACTGGATACGNGGTTCGTTGGTTACGTTCTTGGTTACACANTGATAGGTTCGGGTATGCAGAAAAACAGCAGTATTAGCAGATAGAGTGAAGGCAACCTGATTCGGCAATGATTCATAAGGACCTCCTGTTGGTAGATCTCCAGAACGGTGACTACCAAGTACAACCAATAATTGACCGTGTTCAGGGGTATAGTTTCGGGTAAAAACTATTCGGTTCAGTATGAAAAGGTTGGGGTCGCTACTCCAAGAATCTTGGTGCCAAGCTTGTCCACACCCACGAGAAGTAACCCATGATCCAATGCTTCCAGCGGTTGATCCTGCGCCTGATAGTTTATCCGTAACTGTTTGCACAACTTCGTTTTCAAATAGAGCTAGTACGTCGGGATCTGACTCGAGGTTTCCGAAGACCTTGGTCCAAATATCAAATCGTCGGCAGTATTCTTCTCCCGCGGCCCAAGGACGTCCGTCCAACTGGATTAGGAGCCTATCTGCCACAAGGTCCGCTGCCGACACCCAATGCTCGGGAAGCATGTCCTTCAAAACCACTATTCCGTCCCGTTCAAAAGTATCAACAATACTGTCCAAATCTGTATTTTCCCATACCATTGGCAACAACTGTGGTGTACTCACGTTTCAGGTGTTTCCTCTTTTTATTCTAAGCAGGTATGCTTATAGAGCCATGTTTTCTTCGTTGAAGAAATTGTTTGGTTGTTGGTTGGCAAAATCGTGTTGCCAAACACCACGGAACAAGGTCTGCCGTTTGGGCGGCATAGTAGCAATTACCTCGTAAGGCAGATTCATCTTATGGTATTGTACCAATCCCGCATTGTAACAGTTCAGAATAGCTATTCGGTCGTGCTTGTCCGAGTTCCAAGTCATACCAGCGTGAGTCGTATTTTCAGTAAAAATGACTACAGATCCAGCAGGGCAAGAGTAGGTTTCTAACAGCGGCGAGTCGTGTTTATTGTAAGATTCAGGCAACGAGAAGTTCATCTTGTGCGTACCTGAGATGAAAGCTGTAGGACCATCNCCCGGTTCGATAGGGTTAAGTTCCCAAACTACCCGCGTTAAACCACTATAAATACGATCACGATAAACTCTGTAGCCGTGCGGGCCATGCCAGTGTCCCCCGTGCGGACTAGGGCCAGCTTGNCCTTTCTTGCGGATGGTGGAAAAGCTGTTCTCACAGCGGAAACCATAGCATTCATCGCCACGGTCACCTTCGAGGATGTCGCGCAAAACACCAACTACTACAGGGTGATCAAGCAAAATTTGGGCCGGTCCAGCCAGAGAGTAGCGTTCAAGAGGATCTATGGATTCAGGGTCAGTTTTCAACTGAATAATATGTTGGCGAACTGCTTCTGTCTCGATTTCACTTAGGACATTGGGAATACAAATCCAGCCTTTAAGGTCAAAGACAAAACGCTGATCGTCAGTCATTGGAATTTCTACGGTTTCAGTGGTCATAAAACTCGCTCCATATAGTGAGGGATTTTCAGAGAATATCAACTATGATAGACCCTGTAAACAAAAAAACTTGAATTTATTTAAGTTCCGACCAACATCGATTTCCGTCTAAAGAAACAGAAATTTGATATTTTGTTAAATCTTGATCGCACATTACAACACAAAGTGTGATAACGACAAAAACAAATCATTAGACGTACCAGATAAACAAATAAAGCAACTGTCGAGATCTAATGTTCGACTATGTTTGGCAAGCATCGGAAACCTACACTTTACCTAGATAAAATCGGGCCGAGATTCACCAGCATGAAGAAGCATTCGTACCAAACGCAAATGTAGTGTTTCTTGTAAGGAAGAGACTCCAAATTGGTGGTACAGGTTGTTCATCTGATACGGGTCTTCATAATTATCAAAAAGCAGGCAGTAATCTTCATCACGGCCAACAACGTAAGTGTACCGCCTTGTGCGAAGAGCTCGATATGGGTGATCTCCGAAANGGAAACGACCACGCCCGATCCACTGAACATATGCTTCCTTCCTCTCTGTTCCCCCGGTTGTGTCTATTGCTCCCGATAGATCCATCCCCTGCACAGAGGGCTCAACTTTGACTTGGCACAAACCTGCACATGTCGGATATATATCTATGCCGCTCACCATACCAGTGTACACCTTGCCTTCATCCAACACCTTTGGTAAACGGAAAATTACAGGAATTCGAATCGATTCATCGTATGGTACCTGTTTATGCCACAGACCTTGACTTCCCATCATATCACCGTGATCAGAAAAGAAGACNACCAGNGTTTCGTTGGCCTGACCAGTTTGATCCAACCAATCTAGAATCCGACCAACATTATCGTCCAAATTGGCGATCATGGCATAATAACCGCAAAGNGTTTGGCGAGCTTGAGCNTGNTTNTCAGTTGGAACNTTATCTCGCANTTCAATCATACCCGGTTCAAACATTTCNTCATACTCAGCNGGAACNGGGAAACCCTTATATTTCGGATTNCCGCCTGTACCNGGATGAGGGGATTCGAAACTCAAAACATGAAACCANGGTTGGTCANAATCATAACCATTTAAATATTCCAGAGACAAATTNGTCAAAGCNTCCGTTTGATATCCATCCAGCTCAAACGGTGCAACCTGCTCTCCATGACAATAAAAGGTACGGTAGAAGTTATTGGACAAATTGAAGCCAAACCAATCCTCAAAACCTCCCCGGTTATCTGGATGTACCCAGTAATCTTCTCCAGCCCAACCGGCCTCAGACACCAAATTGATCCCGCGCTCCCCAGCCAAATGCCACTTTCCAACATACGAGGTACGGTATCCAGCGGCACGGAAAGAATCAGCGATTGTGCGATGTTCAGGATGAAGTATGTCACCGTGGAAAGGCACGTTACAGGAAGTCGCATATTGACCTGTGACCAAACCTGCACGAAATGGAACACATACTGGGTAGTGGCTGTATGCGTTGGTACAACGAACTCCTTCAGAAGCAAGACGATCTATATTTGGCGTTTGGATATTTAGGTCGCCATTACAGGATAAGGCATGGTAACGAAGTTGGTCGCAGAAAACCCATAGTAAATTGGGGTGGGAGAATGACATAATGACTACCTAAATTGGATTGATGAAGCTATGGATAATTATCGCAGTTCAATGACGGATTATTGCTATTATATTAGGAGTGTAAAAAAATGTTTAACTATTAACATTAATCGAAAGACTTTTCAGCTTGTTGCTCTTGGATGAAACCGTGGTATCGAGCACGCCAGTAGGCATCAATGAAAGAAGCTCCGCCTAATTCACGTCGTGTGTTCCGGTCAAACTGGAGCCAAAGNTTACCGTCTTCCCANCTTTTCCCTTGGTCCTTAGAGATGTATAACCCTCCAGGNGTTCCAGCAAAAACCCAGTCGGTATAACGCGAGACAAACANCGACCTGACCAGTGGAATATTAAANCCTGCAGTTACCTTTTTCCAACCGAGTNCTTGTTTACGAGCAACACCACGATCAGTGACGGCAAAAAAACGATTTTTNGGGCCAATAACCAGCTGTTCCAACGGCATCATAACACCTAACTGGATAACCCCCAGCATTCCTTTATCAGCCAAAACCTGCAAAATATCCTCCACNNTGTTGGACCAACTTTGTCCTGCATCGTAACTTTCCTGCAAAATTGATAAAGGACCAATATCACCAGAGCTGACTNTGTAACCAACCCAGATATGGCTTGAATCTTCAGCATCAGCAACGATCCANGGATAAACCTGACCATAGCGCGGAAAACTGTAGTCATCACCTCTAANCCAGGAAGTTTGGTCGAGTCTNCGGCTGAAAATACGACTTTCAGAAATAGCATACAACCGGGTTGGTGAACCGTGCGCCACCAGAAATGTGGGAGACTGAAGTGCTGGCAGATTTGTAGACAGCTTTTGCCAGGATTGGCCAAGATATTCCTCNCCATAATCCTGAGATTGATAGATATGCTGATTTGTCACTGCATAAAGGACATTAAAATTGTTCGGATCAAACTCAACTTCAACTGGTGTATCACCTTCCAATTGTACAGGCATTTTCTGCCATGAATGGCCACCGGAGGTTGTAAGGTAAAAACCATCGTCGCAGGCNANGGCAAGTATTCTGGTTTTNCTTCCAACATCAACTCGTTTGACGCGACTATGCAAATTNTGGTCAATAGAACGCCAGTNTTGCCATGTAGAGGCTTCATCGCGTGATTGGTAGAGATGTCCTTCCTCACCAACAGCTAGAATCACTTTCGGATCTTCGGACGAAACGGCGACGTCCACAACGATACGGCTGTGCCAACCATCCGCTCTCAGAACATTGGCTTTCCATATATACTCATTATCCCAAGCAGCTAGATAGGTTGGATATGGAGGTTTCAAACTCGGGTTCAAACTGTTCATCCGCGGCTTAAGGGTCATGTCGGTAGGAAAGGTCTGTAAAGTGTACAATGCTTCCTTAAGAGCCTTTTTCTTACCTTCTGCTTGAGGGGCAATAGCATAATAGATGTAAGTAAAAAGGCTTTGCGCATCGTCTTTGTGGTTACGCCACAAACCGTCCGCCACCTGACGGTAGGCAGCCAAAAGGCGGGGATCATCTTCTATTCTGAAGAGGAGATCCAAATGGCAAAAAACGTGTTCCGCATCGTCGAAATCTTTGCCCTTGGAGAAGGTTGTTAGTTCTCTCACNCNATATTGGTCTACCAATTTCTCGTAAACCTGTTTAAANTTCTCCTTCTCGGTAGCGTGGTAGGCAACTTTAGCACCAGCAATAGCCATCATAACCCGTGTGTTCAAAGTCTTGTGATCAGTCAATCCCAAAATTGGGACCATTGGCAATGATTTGTTGTACTTGGCAATTTTCAGNTCATTGTCCACCCAGTAACTAACCAGTGCNTCGATTGCCTCCCGAGCACGTTCTTTTTGAACACCTTCAGCTGCAAGGGTGTAATACTGCCCCAAACCATGGATAGAGTCACTATAATTGTGATGACTGGGATCACCAACCCAGCGAAAAGATTGGCCATCGACCTCTCCTTGTCGCCAATACGGGATTTTATCTGACCCTCGTCTTTCCGCGTAACTTTCACCATGTCCTAAAAAATATCCGCGNGCTTGCAGACCTCGNACACCTGTCACNAATTGACAACGATAGATGGATTCAAAGACCTGATCAGCTCGAACTTTAGCCTCCATAATTTTTTTCGAATCGGTACTGCTTTTTTTGAGGTACGCATAACGGTAGGAAAGTCCTGCAAGATAATTCGCTGTCCAGCAGACAGCATGCTGGACATCAGCAAAAGGGTTGGTGGTGGTGATGTCNATGGTGTCGCTACCCACTGGAATCTCTACCATCGATGGATAAAGTCCAAGAATATTGTGACGTTTCTGAATTCCCTGCTCAATTTTTTCTGCCTTTTCTGCTAACGGTCGTTTCCACGTTTCATCCGCTTTAGTCTGGTTTAGGACCAATACAAACCAGACTAAAAAGATTAAACCAATTCTACAACACATAAGAGCATATCCTAGCTATGATCACCGAGTCGTGTTCATCTTGGTCATCAAAATCCTATCTAAAGCACATCTGAGATTGTGATAATGACCCAATTGAAATTACAGAATAGAGAATAGATGGATTATAACAAAGCGATGGTATTAGCAGCTATCTTTTATTACATAGAATACTCCGTACTTTTCGCGTTTCAATACCATATATGAAACTCGTCATTAAACTCGTTTATGTGTTCCTGAGCACTTGGTTGACACAATACACATGTTGTGCTAAAGTCGGATTTGGAGGTATTGGTATGATACTTAAACCTTTTTCAAATGGACCTAAACATCATTTTTTTGGTTACTATGGTATCAACCCTTGGGACCAGAATTTCCGTTACCATCTGGCTTTGGAAACCGACTTTCACCGACATGTACCTACCTCAACTGATATTGCGCAAGTTGGCTTAGTTGATAAAGACTCCGGTGATTTCACGTCCGTGGCATCCACTTCTGCTTTCAACCTCCAGCAAGGCAGCATGATGCACTGGATTGATGTAGGTTTTGGAGAAGAACTGACTTACAACGATTGGGATGGTAATCGCTTGGTTTCGCGTGCCGTAACCTTAGCTTCGCGAGAGTCGCGAACAATCCAAGGTGCCATCTCTGCGGTCTCGACAACTACTCCTTACGCTATCGGTTTAAATTTTGCACGTATGTCCGTTTGTCGTCAGGTTGTTGGATATGCCAACAACATCGATTCAGCTTCATGGGAAACTGTTCCGATGGATGACGGGCTATTTCTAATTGATCTTCGGAATGGATCAGCGGAAATGGTTCTTTCTATTGCCGAGGTGCTTCGACACAGCAACCTTAATCCTGTTGATTGCGGGATGACATGGTTTAACCATATCATGTTTAACCCTGCAGGAAATCGAATTTTCTTCTTTTGCCGCACACGTGATAGAGGGAAAGGTTTTAGGACCTCTTTGTGGACGGTCAACCCTGACGGATCAGATTTACAATGTCAGATTCCTTTTGGGTACAAGATTTCGCACTTTGCATGGCGTGACGANAAAAGAATGCTGATGTCTACCAATATTTTGGGACAAATGCAATTTGTAGAATTCACTGACAGCAAGGAAGATTTTCAACAAATTGGCGTAGGAAAGTTGCCAGCTGACGGACATGCCTGCTTTTCACCGGATGGATCGTGGCTGGTCTGTGACACATACCCCCGTGAACCAGAACGAATGGCAGGTTTAATGTTATACAATCCCGAAAGCGATCAAAAGATCGAAATTGGTCAAGTCTATGCGGCACCTGAGTTCACTGGTGAAATCCGGTGCGACCTCCATCCACGCTGGTCGCCAGANGGGAAATGTGTGACTATTGACTCAGTCAACAACGGAGACCGACAAATTTATCTGGCAGATCTCTCAGGAATCATCTAGGCAAGATGTCAGATAACGAGATTGTTAGGTGTCCTATACGCATCCATGTATTGCTTTCTCAAATGTAAGTTAATTGATATGTATTAAATTAAGTTAAATCAACAATAAAATGTACTGTGGGACAGGAATATGAAGAAGATTTTGATTTTAATTGCTTGTTTGAATTTGATTGTGGTTGTTGGAACACAGAAATCGGCAACAGCTGATTCACACCAGATTCACAACCAGTGGCACCAGTGGCGAGGCCCCGATGCTACTGGAGTCGCACCACATGCAACTCCCCCAACAGAGTGGAACGAGAACAAAAACATTCGATGGAAAACTGAGATTCCAGGCCGAGGTCACGCTTCACCTATCATCTGGGAAAACACGATTTTTGTTACCACCGCCATCAAAACAGATGAGGAAATTTCATCGGAAGCACTTCAGGCAACAGAAAACCAGTTGCCGGCATGGCGGAGAAATGCTGGCACCGCGGTCACACATGTACTGCAATTTGTCGTCTTATCTATCGATCGGCAAACGGGTGAAATCCGATGGCAGCGTGTGGCCAAAAAAGCGCTACCNCATGAAGGGACTTTCGGTAGCGCAAGCTGGGCATCATCATCCCCNATCACTGATGGNAGACATGTCTTCGTCTACTTCGGTTCGTTCGGACTCTACTGCTACGATTTCGATGGAAAGTTAAAGTGGCAAACAGACCTGGGAGATATGGATATATTTCTAGATTTCGGAGAAGGAAGTTCACCGGCCCTGTATGGTGAGACGTTAGTCATCAACTGGGATCATCAAGGACAATCATTTGTAGTAGCATTGGACAAAAAGACAGGTGCCGAAAAGTGGCGTACCAACCGTGACGAGATGACAACATGGACAACTCCTATCGTGGTGAAACCCGATGATACACCGCAAGTTATTACCAGTGCTAACAATCGGACACGGGGTTACGATCTACTGACTGGTACACAGATTTGGGAAGCGGGCGGGCTATCCAAAAACACAATTCCATCACCTGTGTTTGCCAATGGGATTGTTTACGTAGCCAGTGGATACGACGGCGAGGTCGTGCAAGCGATTCAAGTAACAGGATCCAAAGGTGACATTACCGATACAAAGGCCATCGTCTGGAGCCAGGATAAAGACGCCCCATATGTTCCATCGCTTTTACTCTATGACAATACCCTATATGCCTTGAAAAGTCACAAAGCCATTCTCTCCTGCTTCAACGCTGAAACTGGAAACCGCTACTATGGGCCTAAAAGGTTAAGTAACATTAAGGGAATTTATGCTTCTCCCGTTGGCGCTAACGGTAAGATATACCTTNTTGGTCGTGACGGGAATGCAGCTGTNATTAAACATGGCACCAAATTTGAGATCTTGGCTGAAAATCATCTGGACGATCATTTCGATGCNTCNCCNGCAATTATCGNCCANGAACTTTATTTNCGNGGACATAAGNACCTATACTGTATTGCTGAATAAAACCTTATCCTAAGATAGAATTCCAAGCATGGAAATTACCANGGTTTAACAGGATTGGTTTAGATTGATTTTAATTCGTCTTAATCCCGTTCTCCTAGCCCAACCCCACCAACTAGAAGCCCAAGAAAGTCCAAAGTATTATTGGAACTAGCGTTGGGATTTAGGAAATTACTTCTTATTTCAGCGCAATCCTGCATCCCAACCAACTACAATTCAAGATTGAGGAAAGATTGAGCATATCCTCTTATACTTTTTACTTTTTTATAAAGAACAAGGACAATATATCCATATATTAATTTAAGATTCGGTAACTTTTATTTTGGTTTCTAATAAACATGATATTAGGTCTGCAACTATATATCCCAAAAAAAGTCCGTAGAAAATGGTAATTAAGGCAACTGCCAGTCTAGGACCAAGTACACCCAAGCTTTCCAAACCTCACTNATTTTTAGAATANTANTCATNCCAATCACAGTATAGTATATACACAGATAACGGTAAGTATTCCAGTCACATTATTCTGGCTATCATAACGGTATTTGATCTCTGGCNCAAACTACTTGNAGACTGTCACGATNNGCTACGGCTATGTTGGCTCAAGCTAGTGCNNTNNNNCAGAANATCCTNNNGCTTTTGAGATAAGTTTTTTCCCAAANATCTGATTTATAGAGTGGATTCCACCTTTTGGATGCCATNCGTTCGACTCGTCAGGACCAATTACTGATAATGAAACTGCTGCTTTACCCCATTACGGCAATCATGATAGAATGNCTAAGCAAGTTCTACAACTTGAGCTTCACAAGGCAAATCGAACGTATTCATCTCCTAATTTGCACAGAGATATCCAGTTTTCTTCATCTCTGACCATGGATTAGAAGCTAGGGACTGTTAGCCATGCCAATCCGTGGAGAACCTGACTTAATCCCCGCTTTTCAACGATAGTAAACCAAATTTAAAGCGACAGGAACCCGCTGGTAATGGCACAAGGATTGGCTATATGGAGCAGAACAAAAATTTTAGGTNAGTTAAGAAATGGAGAGTCATATGACTGAACAAGATTTTCAGCAACATGTTATTCGTATCAAGCTGGAGGGTTATACCGTGTTGCCAGGTCTGTTGACAAGTGAAGAATGTAACCAAGCCAGGAAACAACTAGANCGTTTGGCAGAGGAATCACCAGTTTCAGGGGGAGGCCTGAATAACCTATTCAACAAGGGCCGAGTCTTTGAACGGATCTACCAATTGCCCGATCTCTTACGACTGATTCGATATTTTCTAGGCCAAGACGCGGCCTTGAGTGGTGCTAATGGCAGTATTAAGCCGCCGGGTACTCAAGCTGGAGGGTTACATGCCGATGGGTCTTCGACCGGTCACAATCGTGCCTTGGCTGAAGCTGATGACGGCCGACGCATCACCAGCCATGTTCTGGGTTTAAATGTGATTTTCTGTATCAGCGATTTTACTCGGAACAATGGGGCTACCCATCTTGTNCCGGGCAGTTTCCAAATTGATAGCTTCAGACCACCTCCACCACCAGTACCGGGTCAGATTATTGTCGAAGCTAAACGGGGTTCAGCTCTGGTCTTTAACTACAACACCTGGCATGGCGCTTCTGAAAACCGAAGTCAGGAGAATCGATACGCTATTNTGAGTCCATGGAGAAGACAGTGGTTACGACCGGAGAATGAGCTTTCGCGGATCGTTTCCCCGGAAGTGNTGGAACGTTCAAATGAAGAAGGGAAAAGGATTTTCGGTATTGGAGCCCTATCTCCTTATCTCGATTCTTGGCAGTGGGATCGTTCTAGTGGTCGTCCTAAACCAGAGTGGGAACATCTGACAAGGGATTAGCAACTTCCAGACCAAGAATTATCGAGAACCCAAGCAACAGCGTCGGTGATATTCATTCTACAACATCGTTTTTAGCAACATTGGAGTGGAAAGACAGGAAAAAGAGCAAACNATACTGTATCTAATCTGATTCGTATATCGCAAGATTAGAGGCGGGCGGATTACATTTTAAGGAGAAACTCAACCGTGAAAGATCGTGAAATTCGTGTTGGTGTCATTGGCGTGGGCAAAATAGGAAGTCATCATATTCAAAATTTAGCCCAACGAATATCCAACACTCGTGTTGTTGCAGTGATGGATGTTGATCAAGCTAATGCTGATGCTATTATTGCAGAATGTCATGGCAGTAAATCCTTCACTTCTGCAGATACCCTTATCACCGACCCGGATGTTGACGCGGTAATTATCACCGCACCGGATCAAACACATGCCGAATTAACATTAGCCTGTCTCAAAGCTAATAAGCCGGTTTTGTGTGAGAAACCACTCGCTACCAATGTAGAGGACGCTGAACGCGTGTTTCAAGCGGAAATCGTTACCGGACACCGGTTAGTGCAAGTCGGTTTCATGCGTGAATTTGATCCCCCTCATCGTAAGGTCAAGCATGCCATTGCAGAAGGTGAGGTTGGCCAACCTCTTCTATTCCGAGGGACACATTACAATACCAGTTTCGGTTATGATCGGCATATTGATGAGGTCATAGTCAATTCAGCCATTCANGATATTCATTCAGCCCGTTGGCTAATGGATGAAGAAATCTCCAGTGTGTATGTCCAAAGTGTAGCCTCTGATGTTAGCAAAACAAATACTTGTCGTCTTCTTGTTATCCACTTAACTTTTAGGAACGGAAGTTTGGGACTGATTGAGGTCAACTCCGACTCTGGTTACGGTTATGAAGTCAACGTGGAAATCACCGGTGAATTGGGACAGATTCGAACGACGACATTGAGTAACCCTATTGTACGACGNTCNGGTAATCGCAGACAATCAATCGAAACAAGCTGGTTAGCCCGTTTTGATGCCGCATACTTGAGCGAAATGCAATCTTGGTCCCAAGCAGTCGCCACAGGTGGTTTTGGAGGTCCCACTGCTTGGGATGGTTATGTCTCACTGGTTGTAGCAAACAGCTGCAAGCGTTCTTTTCAAACCGGACAGCCGGAAANAGTTCCAATTGTTAATCGACCTGAATTCTACAGCCATCAATGATAGAACAGTATAGCCTGTTATTCGTTCGTAGANTTATAACAAGAACACTAACAAGAGAGATAACTCCAGCATTAAAAACCCCATAGACGGAACTGTTATTTAGAACCCACCTACTCCTGAAGCCAGTCAGGATATAGAGGCTCTACTTTAGCTTTTCCTCAAAGAAAGCCAGGACCTTTTCCCAAGCATCCTCGCTAGCGTTGTGATGGTAACGTTCCTCACTGTTGAAACTCTGAAAGGCATGGCCTGCCCCATCATAGCGGTGAAAAGTNTGCTCTACTCCCGATTTTTNCAGGGCTGCGCTGTAATCATCCACGTCCTTTGNCGAAGGGTTTTCNTCTTCGTTACCAAAGAAACCCATAACTGGACAAGTCATGTTGGNAGNCAAGTCTATGGCGGGTGGGTTGCCCTCGCCCAATACCAATTTCACCCGACCTGCATAGAACACTGCACAAGCTTTATAGAGAGGGTTGCTGCCTGCTCCTACCCAGCACACGCGACCACCCCAGCAATGGCCAACAATTCCGATGCGTTCTNCATCTACGTTTTCGAGGCCGGAGAGCAACTTATAAGCCGCATTCAAGTCGAGGGTGGTCCAGTCATCCCTGAATTCTTCTCTCTTGATCTCAATTCCAGCTGATTTAGGCCACCAATGAAAAATNAATGGNACGGCCACAACGTAGCCGTTNTTTGCGTAGCGTTGGGCTGATTTNANAGTAAATTCGTCATTCTCAATACCTGTGTGGCCTACAGGTATNTGCATNCATTGCATAATGCCTGGATGGGGGCCTTCTTGCTGCTGAGGTTCAAAGATGAAGACCTCCATAGGNCTACCATTGACTTCGATTGTTTCAATACGATGGGNCACGATTCTCTCCTTTATGCTTAGCTAATGTCGACATCCTACCAAAGTTAAGATTTGTGGGCAATGGCAAGGTTATAAATCATGAGAATCGCTGGCACAGATAAAAAAACCTCTAACCCATGTGTCTGGATTAGAGGCTAGTAATATTATCTCTTAATTAAGGAGTGTCAATGTTGACACTTATATTTACCTCCACAAAACAATAAAGTCAAAAAATTATGCGGAAATTATTAAAAAACACAAAATCGATTGGAGGGTAAAACGGTTGGACATCATAATGTAAACTTCTCGCCTGTGGGCAAAGATTGACCAGTTGATTTTATCTTCAAAGGATTGCCAAAAAACAAGTTGTTCCACCAGCTAGTAACTGATAAAGAAAAGTATGAAGCCTTGGATTTGCACTAATTTTGTTAGTGTATTGCAGAATGGTTTTAGGCCCAATTTACTACTTACCTAATGACTACGATGATATATACTATCAGCTAATTTTCAAAGGCGAAAGACCAGCTTTAAAGATAGCGCGATCCTGTATCAGGTTTCACTATGTAGAGGAGATAGTTTGATATAGAAGGATCGATTACCATCCAGCTTGGCTTTTTTCATCGTGTACTTGTCCGATTTTTGAATCCGGCTACCGTTAGCAAAACCATCACTTTCCCTGATATGGTAATCATGATAAAATAGTAATGAATAATTAAAGTATGAATTACGGCCATTAGGACTCTAACTGTTTACCTTGTACAAGGCAAACAAACATCGTAGCATCATAAAAGGCAGGAGGACTTTACGCAATGGATGACCCTAAATACCGGGAGATGATACAATTTCTCAAGGATCTGGGAACTGACAATATTCCGCATTCAGGTAAACCTTTCATGGCACACCTGATCAGCGTGTTTAGCGATCTGAAAAGGTGGGGCGCCGATCAGGACCTCTGTCGTGCCGGTTTGTTTCATTCGATCTATGGTACCCAAGGGTTCCAGAGGTTTTCCCTTCCAATCGAACAGCGAAACCGAGTCAAAGAACTCATTGGGGAGAGAGCTGAATGGATTGCGTTCCTGAATTGCTTTATGGAACGTGAAGATTTTGATTCGATTTTTGTTGAAGGGAAACCAGATCGACGCGTAATCAATCGCGAGACTGGTGAGGTGTATCAGATAGAACCACAGGACTTTGATGACCTTGGTTTCATACACTTGTGCGATTGGCTCGAACAGGTGTCCCGTTCTCAGGACTGGGACCATCGGCGAGATGCTTATCAGGCGATGGCCAAATATTATGGAGGCATCGCGCTTGAGGAATTCGATCGCATATTTGCCGCTGCTTCGTGATAGATAGATAACACAAACAAACAGCTAGCTAGCTGTTTCTCTCTGATGAATGAGATTCTATTGCTAAGTGACATGCAATATAGAGGATATGAAGTGTTCGTCTAGATCGCAAAGAGAAGTGGGTGTGTACGCTTTTACAGACAAGGTAAACGGTTAAATCAAGGTTACAAAAACTGCCGATAAAGACACAAGATTTGGTCAGGNTTTGATGTCGTGGCNAGATAGTCTTTCTNCAACACTGTCTGGGTGAAATGTTGAGGAGTCCATTCTGGGCAGGATGAACTGAAGATAGTANATTAAAGNTCATATNANATTATCTTTTGCTAAAAAACGCCATTAGGATGAAGAGAAAATTATAAAACAAAGGAGACACAATTATGTCCCATACACCAACAAAAGTTGGTATCATCGGCTGTGGTAGAATCAGCGAGACCTACGTGCCTAATGCAAAACGGTTNAGAGNATTCGATATCGTNGCNATCGCAGACACCCGCATCGAAGCTGCACAGGCACGAGCGGAGGAATACGGAGTTCCAAAAGGTTGTAGCGTNGATGAGTTGCTCGCTGACCCAGAAATTGAAATCGTCATTAACCTAACACCACACGCTGCACACGGACCAGTTGGTATTTCTACACTCGAAGCAGGTAAAAGCGTGTACAACGAAAAGCCATTTGCAGTCTATCGAGAAGAAGGTCAGCGGATGCTTGATCTCGCTAAAGAGAAAGGGATACATGTTGGTTGTGCACCCGATACATTCTTTGGTGGAGCATGGCAAACAGCGCGAAAACTTATTGATGAAGGAGTAATCGGCGAACCCGTTGCGGCATCTGCTTGTTTGATGGCCTACAATGCGCCACGTCTTCAAACATCGCAAGCTGATTCGTCTGCCTATGTCAACTTCTACCAAACTGACTTCTTTACGTTTGGTGTAACATGGAGTTTCGACCGTGGTCCCTATTACCTAAATGCTCTGATTCACCTTCTTGGCCCTGTACGGCGGGTCACCTGTTCGGCAAAAAACACTTGGGGTGAAAAAGAGATGTTTGAAGAGATTGTTAAAACACCAACTCATTTCGCCGGTGTACTGGATTTTCAAAGTGGCGTTGTGGGCACGTTTCTCATGACTTCTGACGTTCATTCGACCGGGTTGCCGCACATTGAAGTGTACGGCACGGNAGGGTCGCTTCGTTGTATTGATCCCAACAATTTTGGGGGTAAACTTTACCTACGCAAACCAGATGGTCGTGACCTGATCGAAGTTGAGTCTCAGTACGGCTACAATCAGAATAGCCGAGGTGTTGGAGTAGCAGATATGGCGGTTGGAATTCGGAACGGCCGTCCCTATCGGGCAAGCGGTGAGATGGGCTATCACGTCATCGATATCGTCCACGCACTGCATGAAGCCTCGGCAGAGAACCGGCACATTGAACTGGTTAGTACATGTCCTCAACCAGCCCCATTACCACTTGGATTGGAAGACTGGACAATAGACGATTGAGTTCATAATCCGTGCGAGCATAATATCGGAAGACACCCACGTGCTGATATGAGAAAAAATTCAAAGAAACCTTTGATGTCATTCATAGAAAGAAGATTATTAAATACCAGTGTTTCCGATTGAAAATTCCAAAGGACGATCTGCTTTCTAATAAGCCAGCTATTTTTGATCCAGAAAGTTTCGGTACTTTAAATTGGAGGTAACAAACATGTCTTTAACTTCATCACAAGTCGATCAATTTCATCAAGATGGGTTTCTGGCGGTGGACAATGTATTGACTGAATTGGAAATGGAAGCTCTTCATCTTCGTCTGCAGGATATTGGCAATCGGATCGTCGATTTTCCGGAGCAATATATTCAGGTTGAACCTCAAGTTCAAGTGGTCGAGAAGGCTACTAGCGACCCAATTAAGTTCAGCAATGTCAGGAAAATCTGGAACCTAACCAAGTACGATCATCTTTTTCGAACCTACGCTCGCCAACCTAAAATTATCGAAATGGTTACTCAGTTGATTGGACCAGATCTAAAGATTTTTGTTGATCAGACCCTCTGCAAGCCACCAAAAGTAGGATCAGCGAAACCACCACATCAAGACTCAGCTTACTGGGTCAATATNGATCCNCCANACCTGGTTATTTGCTGGATGGCGCTTACACCTTCAACCATAGATAACGGATGCATGCGCTTTATCCCGGGTTCGCATAAACGGGGGGTGATCGAACATAAGCATCTGGAAGACTTTCGGGTGGAAGACAGTCACATTGATTACAATAGTGAAGTGGCGGTGCCTTTGACGGCGGGTAGTTGCACCTTGCATCATAGTTTGGTACTNCATCGAACTGAACCTAATCCAACAACGCAACAACGAATTGGNGCTACNGTCGCCTACATGAGTGCTCACTCGAAGTTTANCGGTTCCAGCGAACCGCCAATATACGACTTAGTTTCAGGTAAGTCGATCGAAGGTTGTGTTTAACAAAGAACTAATTCCANAACAGCGTAACACATAATTCCTTTCNATTNGGGAATAGCNTGGTATAGTCAGGGNAANGGAACTTCTTCAGCAGATTGCGTCGGACGTCAGAATCTATTTCNAGGATAGACATTTTGATCTCGGTTACACGTTGGTTTTGACATCATTTCCTAACAGTTTCTTGTTTTGTCACCTGTTCAAGATAAGCCANNACTTGGTCTTGTCCATTATATTTGGCCCAACCTAAAGCATCNGCTTGATAACGAAAATCTTTGATANTCGTATCCGCACCGCGNTCGACCAAAAACTGAACCATCTCTAATTTACCAGAAAATGCCAGATGATGCAGAATGGTAGCTGGTTCATGCAAGCTCCATTCNGCATTGATATCTGCCCCTTGTTNGATTAGATAATCAGCAACCTCNATATGTTGGTTCATNCAGGCTAAAGCCAACCCATGNACTAAATCTACTTCATCTGTTTGGCTATTTAANAAAGTCTGTACTTTTTCTATATGCCCCAANCCAGCTAGGGTTGGCAGGTCATNTGGCGGTTCCCANAGTTCCCTTAGNAACTCAACCATCTCCCGGTCACCATAGTCAATGGCATATACTAAAGCCTTGGANTCTGGACGAGGATTGGATTGTGTGATGTATGCTNCTNCTTCCAACAACAATTTGGCAAACGCGTATCCGTTAGAGTAAGCAGACAATTCAAGTAACTCAATTTGTTGTGTTATGTGTTGTTGTTTTAGCAATGATGGTGTTTTCTGTAAAACCGCTTGGAATGAGTCAATATCATTGATTACGATTGCGTGTACGGCCCTAACCATTTGACACATTTCCCAAATGGGAAATGTGTCAGTCACGCAGATTGTTCCGCGATGCTGAATTAGGTAGTTAAGAAAGGTTTCCTTGGTTAATTTCTTGATTTGTTTTGCNANTTNGGGATTCATATNTATNGCCTGTTCCAACAGAAATTNAGCCNCGCGNTTTTGCCCAAATCGAATGGCATACCGAAAAGCATCGGTAATCAACCAATCGTCTGTAAGATGATGATTTTGAATCTTCCATCTTTGGTGTAAAGGATCAGAAGAATCTTTTAACCACTCCATTGGGGGAGGTGCATTTAGCTTGAGTTTTTCCTTATCAAACCAATCCCCCAAATCTNTNGATTTGCCAAGANCAGCCATGGTACGCATATTTNNTGGTAACATGAACTTGTGACTCAATAATTTAATNATTGGTAAATCGGCTGTGTTGAGAGCCCGGAGGTAAAANTTGGNATCAACTAAGGCTCCGTTTTCCANAAGCACGTCAGCACATTCTGGAGTTGACCAAAAACTGGGATCATCACCAGCAAAATTGGCATATGANAGAGTGTGGTGAATCAGTTTTTGGCTGGGATCATTTGGATCCGGACAACGCGATAATTGACAATGGGTTTGCAGCAATATNTTCAGAGCCTGTGGGTCTTTTCGCTGAATGAATTCAACNCCNTGTTCAAAGATTTNAGTAGTGTCTGTCATNTCTCTCANTGTCTTTNCGTACAATCACAATTTAAGTAATCGNTCGTTTTGAACATGGACCTATTAGGCAGCATGGCAATTTCAAAGTCTCAAACCTCCTGACCAAAACATAAAATGTATCCATTATTGTCTTTAATCAGGAATTGTTGCATCTGAAAGAAGGTAGTTTCTAGTGGCTCAATGATTTCTATCTCTTTCTGCTTATACTCATCAAAAAGTTGATCGATCCCTTGATTTAACCAAATATAGNCATCAAACCGANCATTTTGTAACGGTTGNGGAGCTTTTATACTATCTTGGCTAAGCATCAGTTGAACAGATCCACGAAAAAGAATGACAAAGTTGGGTGGCTCTCCCCAAAATCGGTTNAAATCAAAACCTAGCGAGTCTTTGTAAAATNCAGCTGATGCCACCACATCAGTAACTATCAAATGAGGTGCTATATCGTTGAATTCTATTTTTTTCATTAAGTCCACCTNATAGTCCTCACCTCTGGTCTGTCTAGGCAGATGAATTATCTGTATTATTCTTCACCAAAACAGTAACAGAGACGGTCTGGAGCTACGATGAAGAAAATACCGTCATCATTAATCTGTTCAGAAAGTGAGGCATTTTCACATTTTGTCAGACCATTAGCNGAGAAAAAATCAAANGCNGCCTGAACCGAGCTNACTTTGAAATAGCTTCCCTCCTCTTCAG
>NZUQ01000134.1 GCA_002697225.1 Candidatus Poribacteria bacterium | reverse complement strand
TCCTCTACCCCTCTCCAAAGCGCTCTGCCATAAATTTGATTAAATGAATACTTCCCTTCCGCTAAACGAATCTGAAGGTCTATTTCACGTCCGGGTTCATAACTAAGAGGCGGTGGTTCAAATTCGAGATGACCTATGGACATGTTTGGCTTTTCCTTTTTGAAGGCCAATAATTCCACTTGATTATGATTACCAAGGGAAACTTGCCAATATCCGAGGGCTGGCTGAGGAATCCAATAAGATGCGCAATGACTGGTTTTAAAATAGGGAAAGATATGATTCCCTTGCGAGTCCTTGATCTTAATCTCAGATTTCCCCTTTTGGGATGATGTAAACTGAAGCTCCAAGTTCTCTATTTTTGGATCGTAAAGAAAGATATGTTGCTTTGACAAAATTTTCTTCTGGTCATAAAACTGGTATCCATCTATGTCATTCACGGCATACAAAAATGCAGTCAGCAGATTATTATGCGGTCGTTTCTGGCTATTGGAAACAGAGATTGATTTATCCTGATAATTTGTTAGAACAAAGCTCTTACGACCAGAACTGTTTTTTAAAAACTGGTTCCACTGCTTTCTCGTAAATTCTGCTTTACTGTCAGTCATTAAAATTAGCGCCTGAGGTTTACTCGATGGCATGCTTTGGAATGTCTTTTCTGCCCGAAATAATGCCTGCCCGAGAATTCCATCTTTCTTCTCCTTCCCATTGATAGATATGGCTAATTTACGCTCCAAATTAGCCTTTTGTTCAATATTACCACCAATTCGTGTTGGTTCAATAATCGGTAACACGGAATCGGTAAATCCCATCACACAGATCCATTGATCGATTTGAAGGCGATTTATCAAAACTTTGACTGACGTCCATCTCAACTGGCGTGTGTCCGTTATATCCATACTTTTGGAGGTGTCAATCAGAAGAACAACACTTTGGAATTCTGAGTCACCGAAACACCAAGTGCCCAAAGAGAAAAATAGGAGAAATAGGCAAAAAAATGGGATGAGAAATCGGATAGCAATCAAAATACGATGGGGGCATGAATGGACACGCTTCATTTCATGATCTTCAGTTTTCTACTGTTAATACAATATAAATTTGTCAGCGGCTTACTATCTTTTCGAGAACTTTCTTAGCAATCGACAAAGTTGTTTCAACAGGTACTTGTTTGCCATACTCCGTTACCAACACAGCAATGTCATAAGTGCTGAAAAGGAAATCATTATCGGCTTGCCACGCTAATCCATTGAAGATTTTTGTCGGATCAGCATATGGCTGATAAATCGGTTCACGCTTTCCATTTATCATCACACTTCTGCTGGAAAGACGTGTTCTTCCCTCTTCCACAGCAATTCTCGCATCTTCCTCTGACTCAAACAGCCAGTAGTTAATAGCAAGGTTCTGCCCCGGTTTTCCTTGTAACCACCATCGGTCACGCCATCCAATCAGACAAGCGGGTGCTTTCGGCGACGATGGAGAGTAAATCTGCTGTGCCGAAGATAAATAAGGCCGATAATCCTGTAGATCACTTTCTGTTAGTCGAATTGATTCTAATGTAATAGGCATTTATAACGACAATATTCTTTATAGTTATGGTATTAAAATCATTCTAACATAGACTAAGCAGTTCAACAATTAAAACAACGTATGATTTGATTGAAGGATTCAACGATTTTGTGTTACGATTATGCCGAGTCCATTTGAGGACAATTGGATGTAATCAACGGATTAGCGGCAGCAGGCCTGTAACTCCCGTGGAGGCTTACTTGACCGTAAATAACATCCCATACATATGAAGCGAGATCACAAAGTGGATTCGGAGGATGTCGGTCGTTAGGGAACTCTAGCTATACAGCCTGCAAGTTATTTCCTTGCAAGATGCCGATAGAGATAACAAGTTAATAGAATGAAGGAAAAAGAGTTCTCGAAATTTTAAGTTTAAGCTGAAGTACAGCAATTTGATTGTTCTTGTCTCCAGCAAAAACTTTTCGATTTTTCCGAACAAAAAGAACCTTCCTTGTCTAATGAAATGGAAACATTAGGAAAAATAAAAAACCATCACATTCAACTAGGATCAATTTCAATAGAAGGGTAATAGGAAAAGAACTGTGCAGTTCCGTGCTGATTCCTCCGAATTATTTAAAGCTATTCAAACCCTGCAATCAAGAGCGGGTGCACGTAACCGATTGAACCGGTTGGCCCATGTCGATTTTCGTATGCTGGAGAACAACAAGGTTGAAATATCGGCTAGAAACGTTCTGGCTGATACGAAAATTCTTGTAGATGCTGAAATTGTCTCTTCCGGATCGTCCAAAATCCCTATTCTCTGGTTTAGTGATATTATTCGTCAAGCAAGCTCTGAAAGCATTGAAATTGAATCCACGGGAAATAACCAGATCCAAGTCACTTATGGTAATCAAGTTCACAATTGCAGTGCCACTGATCATCAATCTTCTGCTTTCAGCTTACTAACAAATTGGTTAGATAAGAAGAATTGGAAAAGAACCTCACCAGCACTCACAATCTCATTCATTGTCCACGCCATTTTTGTGATTTATATTGCATTGACAATAAAGACTAGAGTACCTACCGAATCCATTCCTATTGATATGGTAAATGCTCCACTTCCAACTATTCGCAGGATTAAAAAACCAATTGTGGATCGTGTCCAACGACGGGTTACGCTTAAACCATCACTGCGCAAGACTCCTCACCCTCAAGTGCAGATTACCGCTCCAACCCAAGTTGCGGAAACAGCTAAATTATCTGCGGCACCAATACACCGAAATTTCTCTCGCAATCCAGAACTACCTGACAGGATTCCAGATCCAATGTCAACTACAGCAAAACTGCCGGCGAACCCTAGGGAATATATACTGAAGCGGCCAGGAGGATCTCCAACTGAAGTTAAAAGTGGGTCAGGAATAAAAACGGGGCAGTTTCGTGCCCAAAGTCAAGGGAGAAAAGACTCAAAAGGAATTTCATCTATCCTCGAGACAACAGGTGCAACCGATTCAGCCGATCTGTCGTCATCAAAATTTCAAGATTTGATTAAGGTACCTGATAACCGACTTGGTGCCATCATTGTCGGTCAAGGCAAGGACGTTCAAGGACATATTCGACTGATTCGTCTCAAGCATTCTCTGTCTGATTGGTGGCAGGATCCAACCGCGATTCCAAGTTTTATGACGTGGCTAGGGGATCATACGCGATTGAAAGCGGATATGAAGTTCGAAGGAGGAGCCTTACCATTAACGGACAGAAAAATATTAGACGCTCCCATTATTTTCATGACGGGACATGATAGAGATATCACAGTTGGGCGTAACATGGTAAAGGGAGGTCCTTTGACGAATGGATTCAGTCCGGCAGAACGAGCCGCTTTACGAGAATACCTAGTTGAACGTGGTGGAATGCTTTATTTTGATGATTGTGGTTTTAACGGTCTNTTTGCCAGGCANGTCGAGTNCGAACTCGGTCAAATCCTCCCCGAATATCCACTCGAGAACATACAATACAATCANGAAATTTATAAAGCTTACTATGAACTTTCAGTACCACCNAATGGTGGTGATGTCTACTGGNGAAGTGAAAACAAACCGNAGGCCACAAAATTCAGGTTTCATAAAGGAATTACAATTGGNAGNCGGTTGGCTGTAGTTTATAATCGAAAAGACTATATGTGTGCCATGGAAACAGCGGAGATTAACAGTCGAACAATGTTGCGTATGCGTAGATCAGCAGACGTACATCGGTTCATGACAAACCTACTTTTCTATACCATGAAATACGGTGGTAATGTGGATCGGTCACAATATAAAAATTGAGTTAAATCGGCAGGGTACAGTCAGAAGAGTCGTTTTTGGGTGAATTAACATATAATGATACTGGATGTCCAACCAAGTNTTCCGGTTCATACGGTTTCAGCAGACCTTGCAATTGGTCTGCTGGNTTCTCTTCAGGAACAAGCCACTGGTCAAAATCTTTGGTATCAAGAATCACTGGCATTCGGTGGTGGATCTGCGACATGAATGTGTTAGCGCTTGTAGTGATGATAGTACAGGATCGAATTGGATTGCCTCTCGGTGGAGCCCANCTTTCCCATAACCCAGCAAAGGCAAANGGTGCGCGTGATACTGTTTGAATATACATTGGTGATTTGCTGCCGTCCTCGTTNCTCTTCCATTCGTAAAAGCCATCGGTAAGTATNAAGCAGCGTTGNTGNCGATAAGCGGTTCGGAAGGAAGGTTTTTCTGCGAGAGTTTCAGATCGNGCATTAATCATTTTGGAACTGATCTTGTGATCCTTGGCCCAGTGAGGGATCAATCCCCAATGAAAGTATTCAACTTCGAAAGCGCCTGTGTTGGCGACAACAGGGATTGGTTGCGATGGTGCGATATTGTACCGAGGAACATGATGATANCCGGAAAAATTGAATTTGGGGAAAGTCTNGGTTAAAGTTGTTTGATCAGAAACAAATGTAAAACGNCCACACATTTAATANTAATCCTCAAAAGAATCAACTGNTTGTTGTTGAAGGTAAAATCATCTATGTCAGGGATATTATCATAATANAGGTAGNATTCTCAACCAACCTGAGCGAAAAATATCTGATATCNCAGAAAGTTATACATTTGAATATGAANTTTACCGNTATCCCACCATTGTATTAGGCAGNATNATTNGGTGTAGGGAAAAAAGAATGTTTAAGATTACTGAAAGAGTGATTACTGCGGATAACGTCATCCAATCTGTTGAAGCCGACGATGCCGGAGCAATTGTCACCTTTCTTGGAACAGTTCGGAACAATACGGGGGGACGTCAGACCGCNTACCTTGAATATGAAGCCTATATCCCNATGGCAGAAAAGAAAATGGCTGATATTGCCGATGAGATACGAGATNAATGGGGAATCGAAAAGGTCGCCATCTTGCATCGTATTGGCCGTCTTGAAATAGGTGAAGTCAGTGTGGCTGTGGCGGTTGCATCTCCGCATCGTAAAGATGGATTTGAGGCTTGTAAGTACGCTATGGATCGGCTCAAACAAATCGTTCCAATCTGGAAACGTGAAGTCTGGTCAGATGGTGAAGAAGAATGGGTGAAACCCGATCCGATTTACTTTNAAAATGACGAACATGATCGAGATTAAACCAATTGAGAAACCTATTGATGCAACTGTAAAGGTTCCNGGTTCAAAGAGTTATACGAATCGCGCTTTGTTGATTGCTTCATTGGCAAATGGGAAATCACACTTATCTGGTGCATTGTTCAGCGATGATACGGATCACATGGTCGATTCGTTGCGGAAGTTAGGTGTATCGATCTTAGCGGATCCAGAAAACTGNACTTTTGAGGTCGTGGGCAATGGAAGTGATATNCCTGTCAATCAAGCGGANCTGTACGTNGGTAACGCAGGAACTGCCGCTCGTCCACTTGTTAGTTATGTTGCTTTGGGAAACGGCAGATTTCGTATTGATGGGGATCCTCCAATGCGTGATAGTCGTCCAATCGGAGATTTACTGGATGCTCTTAGGCAACTTGGGGTTGAAATNCGGTCAGAATTGAATAATGACCGCTTNCCCCTGATTGTTGAGGCTAAAAAACTCAGAGGAGGGAAAACCCGTCTCAACGCCAATAAAAGCAGTCAGTTNCTAACTTCGNTATTGATGATTGCTCCAGTTACCCAACTTGGCATGGAAATCGAGCTTGAGGGCAATCTGATTTCAAAACCGTATATCGACATTACTATTTCGGTCATGCGCGCGTTTGGAGCAGATGTCGTTAACGAAAACTATTATTCATTTAAGGTTTATGGTAACCANATCTACACACCACNGAATTATCAGATCGAACCAGACGCATCGAATGCATCTTATTTTTTCGCTTTAGCCGCAGTTACTGGTGGAAGGGTTCGTCTCGAGAATTTGANCCTTAATTCNGNNCAGGGGGACATACGNTTTGTTAATGTGCTCCAAGANATGGGATGNCANGTNNTTTNAAAANACAGTGCNATTGAAGTNGTTGGNACNGAAAGGNTGACAGGTATTGATGTGGACATGAACGAAATCTCTGACACATCACTTACGCTGGCAGCTATCGCTCCGTTTGCAAAAGGAAAAACAACCATCCGAAACATTGAACATATCCGTTGGCAGGAAACTGACCGCATCCACGCAGTGGTGACAGAGTTNCGAAAACTNGGTGTCAGCGTTACCGAATACGATGACGCNATTGAAATTGANCCAGTCTCAGAGATCCAACCAGCTGAAATAGACACTTATCATGATCACCGAATNGCNATGAGTTTNTCATTAATCGGCATTAAAAAACCCGGAATCAAAATTAAGAATCCGGGTTGTGTTAATAAAACTTTTCCCACTTTTTTTGATGTACTAGCAGGATTGAATNAGTAGGCTACATACGAGATTTAAGATATCCCCAAGAGGTCGTCAGTTTGTCCAACGGGTCCACCGGCATATTATTGGACTTGATTTTAAAATTCTGTTTGACTTCCTTCTCCTCCAAAATTCGGTCATAG
The DNA here is from genome assembly GCA_002697225.1 of Candidatus Poribacteria bacterium. The sequence goes on along the minus strand of NZUQ01000134.1, from coordinate 15,804 downwards.
ATTCGGACTTCGTCAATCGCCCCTTTTAGAAATCTTCCGTNGTGTTCGCTACCCACTCTGCGTTCCTTCATGTTTTCAGGGGCTTNTCCNGCNNNNCCTTCTTGAATNAATTCGCCATCTACGTAGAGCTTNAGNCTTTTGTNNTCACCACCATCTTTGGGATCTGAAGTGTAAATNATATGGTACCATGTCTCAGCTTCAGCGGGCATGCGGATCTTAACGCCGTCATTCTTATGAACCTGTATCTCGTTACCCTCAAACTTGAAGTGAACTTTACCTGGCTCCCACATCCAAGTGGAGACAATTCCTTGAATGCCACCAAACTCGTTTTCCATCGCCCAACACTCGATAGAAACTTGTTCCCAATCTCCAAGGGCCGGAATTTCAACGTANCAATCGGCGTCACCCTCATATTCAAAGGCTTGACCAAAATCCCCTTTCGGTGGCCCGTCCATGGACTTTAACTTCCCTATAAGCTTACCGTCATTACCTTNTCCAGACAAATCTGTTACTTTGTTCTTTGTCACAGTATCCTTATCAAAAGAGTAATAAAGGACTAATCCATCGGTGACGAATTCTTGTCCATTTGCGACTTGNTAAGTTGAGACTGTCAAAAATGTAATGGTTGCAACAGTNATGNAATACAAATATTTCTTGGGCATANTCATCATCCTAATATTCTGAAAATAGTATNCAACTAANGTNATTANATTGTAACATNAGATTAATTTCAGTGTAAAAAAAAACAGAATTGGGTGTTAGCAACCATAATTTTTAACATTATTAAAGATTACGGATGAATATCAAGTGGTTTTGTGCCAACTTGATTCTACTAATTGGATTGTGTACGATTAATCTCAAATTGAAAATTCTACCAAGATTATATAAAAGCAGGACCTGATGATTGAATATCTGCAAAAATTCCGAACAAATCATACAATTACGAATGGACTTCCAAGTAATGATGTCCGATCAATCGCTGTTGATAGCCAAAATAGTATCTGGGCTGGTACTTCAAAAGGGTTATCTCGATTCGATGGTGTCAAGTGGACACTAGTAGCCGAGATAGCGGATATCTCGATTCTATATGTAGACAGTAATCAGGAACTATGGAGTGTTGCCAAACACTGTTTATTTGACAAAAACTACCAAATTGTCCTTGAAATACCAGAAAGGATTCGGACAATAGCAGAAGATAATCGAAGACAAGTGTGGATATCCGGATCCAATAAAATCTACTTCCGAATGCTAGATGGCACTTGGCATCAATTTGATAAGGAATTTATTGAATATAACATCCAAGACATGGTCATTGATAATGACGGACGAATTTGGTTGGCAACTGATAACGGTCTCATATGCTATTGTGATGGAGAAGTAGTATTGTTTAACCAAAAGAATTCCGGATTATCCAGTAACAATCTTCGGTGCATTGAAATCGACCAACATGGCCATCTCTGGATTGGATCGAATGCAGGGGTTACCGTTTTTGATCGTCAAACAGAATGGTATCTCATTAATGGAAGTAAAAGTGGCATGCCATACGAAGATGTTACCCGAATCAGGCTTGGTCCCTACGGTCAAAGATGGATTGGCACCACCTTGGGTGCCATATTGTGGGATAACGGAAAGTGGGAATACTTCCACTCGAAACGGTGGTTGCTTGATGATCGTATCAATGCAATCTCTATTCAAGATGATAGTACAACTTTCATAGCAACTTCCGAAGGAATTAGCCAAATTGAAAAGAGAAAGTATACGCTAGAACAAAAAGCTGAGGTTTTCCAGAAGATAGCCCTTGCTCGCCATGATCGACGAGGTTATATCACTTCTTGCAATCTCAAGAAGCCAGGAGATCTAAGCAACTGCATGTATCAAGCTTCAGATAATGATGGGCTTTGGACGTCACTCTATGTAGCAACCCAGAGTTTTCGCTATGCGGCTACAGGCCAACCTACTGCTAAAGAACTCGCCCGCAAGTCGATGGAGGCTATAATCCAACTTGAATCGATTACTCCCATTGATGGGCTTCCAGCACGCTCAATAATTCAAAAAGGAGAACCAGTCGATAAATCGCACGGCGAATGGCACGACACGGAAGATGGATTATATGAATGGAAAGGAGATACTAGTTCCGACGAACTTGATGGTCATCTGTTTGCTTACTCAGTCTATTATGATTTGGTGGCCGACGAGACTGAGAAGCAAAATATTGCCGCAGTTGTCCACCGAATTATGACGTATATTGTTGACAATGATTTTCTTTTAATCGATTTGGACGGACAACACACTACTTGGGGAGTCTGGTCTCCACGAATGCTTAATGGTGAATGGAAACTTCAACGCAATCTGAATTCGTTAGAAATTTTATCGATGCTTAAAACTGCACATCATATTACTGGCGACCAAAAGTTTCATCAAGCCTATCTCCACTTAATTCACCAACACCATTACGCACTCAACTCAATTGATCAAAAATTAACTGCTCCAGACCCAACTAATCACTCTGACGATGAACTGGCGTTGGTTGTCTATTATCCTCTCCTAAAATACGAAACAGATCCGGATTTGCGGTCGATGTACATGTTTGGTTTTCAGAGGAGTTGGCAGATCATAAGCACCGAACGTAATCCTCTCTGGAATTTTGCTTATGGGGCATTGACAGGCAACCATTACTACTACCAACAATCGATTGACAGTTTGCAACGCCTTCCAATGGATCTGATATGCTGGACAGTTATTAACAGTCACCGATCTGACATTGAAATTGCAGNTGAAGAACCAGGTATAAACGAANCCCAATCAGTTNTCCCACTTCCTGCNGATGAACGACGCATGATGAAATGGAATGGCAATCCNTATACTCTGGATTACGCTGGTGGAGGNAGAACNGAAGAGGANCCAACGATTTTTCTCCTTCCCTATTGGATGGGCCGTTATCANGGGTTAGTCTGAGTTAGNCATACGAGATTATAATTGTGTAATCAGGCNNGGNGAGGTTCTTCATCTGGGTTCGGATAGTGGGAGTCAACTACAATTATCGTTTTTCGAANTGCTGCGGCTAGTTCTTCGNCTGCATNNAGGAACATTTGAAAANTGTCGNAATCACCAAAAACGTCAAGATCTTAAAAATCATAAGATTACCGATAACCACCGTTTTCAACGAAGGTTAGGTNCCACCCANTTTTACTTTGGATCTAAGCTTTTTTTAAACTTTCTCTATAGTTATAATACCTATTCGGTGTTTTGACATTTTGCTGGTATTTCAACTAGAGTAAAAGTGCTATTTGTATATGTCGACAATGCTATCAAAAGTAATTTAGTATCAAATCGACTAAGGTATGTTATGATAAAAAAATCGGTTCGAGTCAGCTTTTGTGTGGATGATTCTGGCTGACTACTTTCCAGGAGGGCAACANTGCCGAAACTTTTTGGACGCAAGTATTGCAAANAACAACTGCTGGAATTAGTTGGTGATATGACCCAACTGGCTGGTGCCCGCCGAGCAGAATTGGTGGAAGGAAATGAACGGGGAGCCGACTTAATTGAAGTCTTCAATGCTTCGGGGCTTTGTTTCTCTGTTCTACCAGGTCGTTCTCTGGACATTGCTTCGGCACATTACCGNGGCATGTCTCTCTGCTTTCGTAGCAACACTGGAGATGTCGGCCCCGCCTTCTATGAACCTCAGGGCTATGGCTGGATGCGTGGGTTCTTTGGCGGTTTGGTGACTAGTTGCGGTATGATCTTTACCGGCCATCCTGAAGTGGATCAGGAAGAGGAAAATGAGGAGCTTGGGCTTCATGGCCGTCTCTCTTTTCTCCCAGCGAAGAATGTGGCAACCGAATGTAACTGGGAAGGGGAGGATTACGTTGTGCGTGTACGCGGTAAGATACGTGAAGCAGTGGTCTTCGGCACAAACTTGGAACTCACCCGAGAGATTTCTACTGTGCTAGGCGAGAAATGCCTGCGAATTCACGATCAAATCGAGAACCTTAGCGTTGATCCTTCACCACTGATGTTTGTCTATCATTCTAATCCAGGTTTCCCTCTTCTTAATCTGGGTACCCGTTTGGTGATCAACAGTCAACAGACTACAGAATGGCTGGAAGATAGAACAGTTGGACCGGAAGAATATCAGATAGCCCAATCTCCACAGGGAAAAGCGCATGATGATGTCTATATACATCGTCCGATTGCAGATGAAGCAGGTAATGTGCAGGTGGCGTTGGTTAATGATGAGCTTAAGCTTGGAATCTATTGGGAATTTCCTATCCAAGAAATGCCCGTAATTACGCAATGGCAACATTTTCACAAAGGCACGTATGTTACTGGTATTGAACCTGGTAATGTTAGTATGCTCGGTCGTGCTTGGAACCGTAAGCATGGCTATCTAAATTACATCCAGCCTGGCGAAATCCGTGATTTCCATCTGGAGATAGGGATCTTAGAAGGAAAAGAGGAAATCAATGCGTTTGAACATCGGATCAAACAGAGATAATTTAGCATGCCGTGACCGTACCGTTTGGCGTCATGATTAAAACAAATCATATTGCCATCTGGGTCTCGCCCACACATGAATAGTGGAGTTTCTTGGATAAATGAGAATTTCCTGTAGGGATCCATTACAGAACAGATAAACTATGAAAGTAACTGCTGTTGAGAGTTTTCGCGTAGAAGTTCCACTCTCTAGTGAGAAACTTCCATGGACACACTATAATACTGCGGACATCACTAGAATCCATACTGATCAAGGTCTCACAGGTTATGGATTCCATCTGGTAGATACCGATGTTGTCAGCCAGCTTTTAGTAGGTAAAGATCCGTTTCAGATTGAACGACATCTGGAGGCAGGCCTTGATCAATGGTATGGTGCGGAAAATGCTCTTTGGGACATCATGGGTAAAGCTGCAAACTTACCACTACACAAACTGTTAGGGGCATACCGTGAAGAAATCCCCCTGTATCTAACCTGCGTTTGGCCTGGCGCGGCAGACCAAACCGACGTAACCCCGCGGCAACAGGCCGAGGATGTGTTAAGGTACGTAGAACAGGGCTACAAGGCGGTCAAGATTCGCATTTTTCGGCCGGACCTGATGGAAGATGTCGAAGCCATTAGGTTGATTCGGGAATTGGTTGGCGGACCGGATAAGGTAGAGGTTATGGTAGACCGGACAGCACAATACTCAGGTACCACTTGGGATTATGCTACTGCACTTCGAGCCGCCAGAGCGTTGGANGAAGTGGATGCNACTTGGCTGGAAGAACCCTTTACTCGTGGTGANGTCCAACTTCACGCACGACTTCGGGCTGAAACAAAAATTGCNATCACTGGTGGAGAACATCAACCNGCCGAGGTATANCNTGNGTATATGCAAGGAGAAGCCTTTGATATCGTTCAACCGCATTGTGCCAATATCATCAGTACATTAAAAAAGATAGCTGGTATGGCGGAAATGTTTGGCGTAGAATGTNTTTTTCACGGATCGCACGGNATGGATCTGGTTTACTCTCTTCAAGTTGCCGCAACGATCCGTACNTGCCGTATACAAGAATTAGTTTANACCACACCACCTGCTTTACCTGAAGATGCTTGGTCTCCTTTAAACCAGCTAGTTACGTCTGAGACGCTATACACGGTAAAAGACGGTTGTCTTCAAATACCGCAAGNACCGGGAATGGGAATAGAACTTGACGAAGATGCAATTGAACACTATCGAATTGATAACTGACAATCAACAAAGGNTGTTGAAAAGCGTGCTGATTTTAGGAGGACAACAAAGNCTATGAAGGATCGNTTCGGCTTCGATGCCCCAAAAAGNAAACCCATTGAGGAATCGATCCGTTGGGCTGCTCAGAATGGGTTTAGCTATATCGACTTTCAAGCAGATCTACCTCCCAATGATATTGATTCCTTCGACATTGACCGCGTCCGAATGATCCGCCATTTGTGTGAAGTACACGGCATCGCAATTGGCATCCATCCATCATCGGCGATTAACAATGCTGAGTATGTGCCTATCATGGCAGAAGCAGTAGATCAATACCTTTTTGCTAATCTTGACTTAGCTGCTCGCTTGGGTTGTGGTTGGTTGATTGGACATGGAGGNTATCATTTCGGTGATGTTCANCGACGCCGAGAAACTTCTGTTGATCGGATGAAACGTTTGGTAGANGAAGCNGAAAGGGTCAACGTTGTCGTTTTCTTTGAGAANCATAACAAAGAACCAGATCTGGCCGAAATTCACTATATTCCTCACAACATTGAAGAGACACACTGGTTTTTGGACAAGATTGAGTCTCCAAATTTTAAGTGGGCATTCAATGTCGCGCATGGCCATCTGGTTCCTGAAGGATGGCAGGGATTCTTGGATGAGTTTGGGACAAAAAATATTGGTCAGNTAAGGCTAAACGACAATACAGGNAAANATGAAATCCATCTCGTTCCTGGTGAAGGGAATATCGACTTTGAAACGCTGTTCTTACGGCTGAATGCCAAAGATTATTCTGGCTGGTTTAGTTTAGGGTTTGGCGATGATTNGGATAAGGTTCGAGTGCGTGATTGGTTTACAACATTAGTTTCATNGGAANCACAATTTCCTATTACCAGATTTCTCTAAGAGNCAAATNAAAAAACACAAGCATAATGAAGGGAACACAANNNTAATGAAGGAACACAAAACTAATGGTCAANAACTCAATTTNCCTCTTGGTATACCGGGCACAACAGCACAGTATCGTTATNTTCAAGAAAAGGATGTTCCTAAATCCACTGTTAGAACTTTAATTCTTACTTTGGGAAAAGTTGAAGAAACTAGCAAAANAAAATACCAATGGTTAAACTTACAGGCAAAAAAAACAAATGAAGATGGATTTTGTGTCTGGCTACTTGTTGAATCGTATCCAGTATTTAANTCGACCAAAGCTAATCATAACGTCGCTCGATATATCCTGCAAGAAAGGGATAGCCAACCACTGGAATTTCGCCATAAGTTTAAAAGTAANGCGGTGTTGCCTAGNCTTGGTTGTTGGCCATACCTTATCCCCCAACCAATCAAAGATGNACCTTCACAAGAAATCTTTCAGCAAAAACTGAAATACCTAGGCCACCTCTACCTCCTTGACAGTTTGGATCACCTAGAAAACCCTGTTATGCCAGTGGGAACAAAGGTTCTTCTCCTCACTCCTGATATTCTAATTGGTCCTGCCCATAACAGTAAGCAGAAGGATGAGACACGTCGCTATGATCAGTCTGATTATGAATTGGTTCAACTAACCGAAAATNACTACCTTGAAATGATTGATGCTGGTATCAACTGTTTACGGGTTGATACNAAACAAGTCAAATGGATTGATCAATGTAATGTGTTCTATTGGGGGATAAGTGGTCAAGAAATTGAGTATCCGGAGTATTTGTACCGAAGCAATTACCTGGGGCCAACCATTTTCATGGATGAACCGGCAGTTTGTACTAGAGACAGCGTCATTCGTCCTAGGTTGGAGTCCGATCAGTCATTTCGGAAATCTGTTACACCACAAGCTGCGCTCGAGAATTTCCAAGACTATTTCCGACAGGTGAAGTACCAGGGAGCCCCAGTCAGGTTAATGAATGAACTGTCAGCACGTTCAGATGTGGATCTCGGTGAAATGAATTTCCTTCAACGAAATATATATAGCTGGGAGACAATGGTAAGCTCAGCCCTTCACCAACTCGCAGAAGGTGAAGCAGACGAAGGTGAAGTTCCTTCGGCCATGGTCTTCGAACCGCCCGGGCGCTTTGGTACACTTCGAACATTACCCGAGATGAATATGGCTTACGGTTGCCAGATCCCAGTTGATAACCCGAAGAATTTAGCCAGCATTATATATGGGTTTCTCCGCGGGGCCTCTAGATTAACAGACAAGGATTGGGGGATGAGTATTTATGGTGCAGTTGATCGAGCAGATACTTTTTGGCTGCAAACCCACGCTTACGATTTAGGCGCGAAATTTTTCCTCTATTGGGATTCCTACCAATTGGCTTGTGTGCCTTATAATGAATATTTAGCTCTATCAAGAAATCTGCGAGCCCATGCGGAAAGTCACCCCCATAGAAATTTGGGAAAACTTAAACAAGTAGCNGAAGTTGTCATNCTTCTACCACCAGGTTACAATCTCGGACACGTCTACATGGGAAAAGGCAACCTATGGGGACTCGATGAACTGAATTTGGAACGGCTAAATCAAGANAANATCAAGTATCGTGTGGTGATGAACAACTTTTTNACCGAAATAGAACGNTGTATCCGGCTCGGNGTTGCTTATGATCTCCTGTGGAACTTGGACGGATTAAACCTNCTGGATTATCGGGAAGTGATTCGCATTAANGAAGACGGTAAGGTAGAGGTTCTTGAAGAAGGTGAAAAAAGTGTCTATGAGAAAGCGAGNACGCCAGTTCGACCGTCGGGGATACCTCCTCACCTTGCCGTTGAACTCTCAAACCAAGAAGGAGAATTACCACTNGAAATCACGGCNTGCGCTACTATAANGGANGNATCTTCCNCAGTTTACTACACTACNGGCACTGACGCTCAGGGAATCTACAACAATGTCATGGTCTGCTGGGAACTCTATGGTCCNAATGAAGAGGATTACCGATTTCTGCATTGGGAAGATTTGGAACCACNGGTTATCAATCTGGACGATTCAAGATATAAAATAGAAATTAACTTTAGCCTTGAATGGTCTGGAACCTATCGTTTACGGACAGCAACAGTCGATATGGTAGGCCGGACATCAGTAGATTGGAAAACTATTGTTGTTGAAAATTAGTTAGAAAGAAAACAAGNTAGCAAAACAATGCCACTGGATAATTGGGTTAAGATACTTTGGATCGTCATCATTGGGATGTGTTCCTTAATCTGTGCATGTAACCAATCCGATTTGACACCTGTTGAGCAAAATGGAAAATGGGGATACGTAAATAGCAAGAAAGAGATTNTCATACCTCCTAAATTTGATGATGCTTTACCATTCTCTGAGAANTTGGCCGCTATAAAAATGAGAGATAANTGGGGATACATAGACGGCAAAGGGANGGTTATCATTGTCCCGAATTTTGATGATGCCTACGATTTTTCACAAGAGTTNGCACGTNTCATGGTAGACAAAAAATACGGCTTTATCNATAAGANAGGTAAGGTAATAATCAAACCTCAGTTTGACTGGGCTTCGGATTTTTCTNACGGTGTGGCCCANGTTTTTGTCGAGGGCAAACAGAGCTATATAGAACTTGATCAATACATCTACAAATAACAAACTGGTAAAATTGACCTTGACAGTGGTTAGCACCAGTTGATATGCTGACTTAACAGCATTCNTCTAATAGGTCAATNATCAATAATACACCGTGCAGAATCGAATCCAAACAGAAATACCCTCCGCTCCTTCATCAGTAATTCCGGATTCCAATAGAGACAAAGACGACACCAATACCTACACGGCCTCACAGTGGCAGTTAATGTGGTGGAAATTTCGCAAGCACCGTGTTGCCGTTTGGTCTGCTACAGTTCTTCTGGTGCTTTATCTTACAGCAGTTTTCTGCGAATTCTTGGCTCCTTATTCGTTGTCGTTCCAAGAGACTTCTTATACCTATGCACCNCCACAGCGCCTCCATTTTTNTTCTGAAGATGGGTTTCANNTCTGGCCTTTTGTGTATGGTTTAAAAGGACAACGTGACCCAGAAACACTTCAAAAATCTTACCAAGAANATCTGACACGGAAATACCCGATCCGTTTATTGGTTAAAGGTCCGACCTACAAATTCTGGGGATTGTTCAAAATGGATCGACACCTCATTGGTGTTGATTCAGATGGTACGCTGTTTCTGCTGGGGACAGACTCCATGGGCCGAGATCTGCTCTCACGGATCATTTACGGATCACGTATCTCGCTCACCATTGGTNTGCTTGGNGTCAGCCTGAGTTTCTTTCTGGGATTATCAATTGGTGCCGTCTCTGGATACTTCGGNGGTTGGGTTGACAATCTGATCCAGCGTATGATTGAGATTCTCAGGTCTTTTCCCCAGATTCCTTTATGGCTGGCACTTTCTGCTGCACTTCCGTCTTCTTGGTCGTCCCTACAGATCTACCTTGGTATTACCGTTGTGCTATCAATTATTGGTTGGACTGGTCTAGCACGTCAGGTTAGAGGTAAAATCCTATCATTGAGAGAGGAAGACTTTGCCACCGCAGCTCTTCTGGTTGGTGCCAGCCAAACCCGGATTATGTGGCATCATCTACTACCATCTTTTATGAGTCATATTATCGTTAGTCTTACTTTGGCTATACCCGCCATGATTATTGGCGAGACTTCACTAAGTTTCCTCGGTCTCGGTCTCCGTCCTCCCATTACCAGTTGGGGGGTTCTACTGAAAGAAGCGCAAAANATGCGAACTGTCGCCTTTTACCCNTGGTTGTTGAGTCCCGCGGNCTTCGTNATCTTGACTGTATTGGTGTTCAATTTCATGGGAGATGGNTTAAGAGACGCCGCNGANCCTTACGAACGCTAGGCATTTTATGAAAAANACATTGTTATCCATCCAGAATTTGCAGACACATTTTTTTTTGGATGAAGGTANTGTTCGGGCCGTAAATGGTGTCAATCTAGAGATTCCTCTCGGCGAGACGATNTCCATCGTCGGTGAAAGCGGATGCGGAAAGAGCGTNACAGCCTTCTCAGTGNTGCAGTTGATTNCCTCACCCGGCCGAATTGTATCCGGTAAAATTGTGTTTCATCGATCGAACTCAGATGATGTTGTATTAACAGACCTCACAGAAGGGGGTGAGAGAATCAGGGCAATCCGTGGGAGTGAAATTGCCATGATCTTTCAAGAACCGATGACCTCACTGAGTCCCGTACATACNGTTGGTAATCAGNTNATGGAGGCTCTAACACTCCATACGAACCTTGGAAAAACGGAAGCACGGTTACAGGTAATTGACATGATGCAACGGGTTGGCATCCCGAATCCGGTTGAACGCTTCAACCAATATCCGCACCAAATGAGTGGAGGCCTGCGCCAACGGANGATCATTGCAATGGCCTTGNTCTGTCAACCCAAGTTGTTGATCGCCGATGAACCAACAACCGCGCTTGATGTGACCATCCAAGCCCAAATCCTGCAACTCATGCGGGATTTACAGACCGAGTTTGAAATGTCGATCCTGCTAATTACACATGATCTTGGTGTTGTTGCAGAAATGGCAGATCAAGTGGCAGTCATGTACNTGGGGCGNATTGTCGAGCAGGCCGAAATGACTAACCTGTTTACGAATCCGCAGCATCCATACACTCAGGCTTTACTNGAGTCTATCCCAAGACGCGGGANACAACCAAAAACGGAACTCAAGGTCATTGCCGGATCTGTTCCCANNCCATTTGAGCAAATAACCGGCTGNCCGTTCCATCCGCGCTGNGAAGANTTTTCAGATGGNCGTTGTAATCAAGGNGANCCTCCCATNCTATCCCAACTTGGAACCAATCAGCATGTAGCTTGNTTCATTCGAGAGAAAGACAAAATCCAGTGAACGAAGAGCCTCTTTTACAGGTTAGAAATCTGAAGAAGTACTTTCCTATCAAGCAAGGNTTCTTCAATCAGGTGGTTGGACAGATCCGTGCTGTTGATGGGATTAGTTTCGATTTGTATCNTGGTGAATGTCTGGGATTGGTCGGTGAGAGCGGGTCTGGTAAGACAACCGTNGGACGATCANTATTGCGGGCATTATCNCCCACNGATGGCCAAGTNNTNTTTCGTNTAGATGACCGTTCATATGANCTGGCCACGGCAACAGANGNAACGTTGAGGCCACTACGNCAACANATGCAGATGATCTTCCAAGACCCTTACTCTTCGTTGAACCCGCGTATGACAGTGTTTGATATTATTGGTGAACCATTGTTGGTTAACNNNGTCTCNGATANGTCAGAACGAGAACAGCGNGTACAGGAATTGCTCACTCAAGTTGGTTTAAAACCAGAACATATGCGTCGATATCCGCATGCCTTTAGTGGTGGTCAACGACAAAGAATTGGCATCGCAAGAGCCTTAGCTCTACACCCCAAATTGATTGTTGCAGATGAACCAGTATCAGCCCTTGATGTCTCGGTGCAAGCACAGGTGTTAAATCTGTTGCAGGAGTTGCAGGAAAACTTCCAACTGACTTACTTGTTCATCGCTCATGATCTTAGTGTTGTTGGTCATATTTCTGACCGTATTGCTGTCATGTATGCAGGAAAGCTGGTTGAACTTGGAGCTACCGATGAATTGTTCCGTCAACCGAGGCATCCATATACTGAGGCATTGTTAGCAGCGGTTCCGGTTCCTGAACCAAGTCGGGATAGGAAAAGGACGCTTCTTTCGGGTGAAGTAGCTGATCCGGCAAATTTACCCTCTGGTTGTGTTTTCCACCCCAGATGTCCGTATGCAGAGGATAGATGTAAAACAGAGGTTCCTGAATTTCGAGAAATTGCTACGGGACATCTGGCACGATGCCATTTGGTGGAATAATCCAGCGTAAAGGTAATAGAGAATGAGCCTCAACCAAAAACCGTTTTTCAAAACTTCGTCCAGTCTTTTTTTGAGATTGGGTATTATCTTAGCTGGGCTAGTCTTACTTGTNATTCTTCTAGCACAACTAACNTGGTTTTTAGGTAGATGGGGACAGGAACAANACATCCANCATCTNGAAACCACNCTCGGTACCAACANAGAAGCATCTCNTGNGNCCACCTTGTCGCNAGGTGCGGCTTTTCGTCCGATGACTAANGATGAATTCTGCCANATGGAAGGANGAGTACACACAGTTGGTGAATGGACTAAAGCTCGTATCTTTAACCAATCACCGATGCTAAGAACGGCAGTCGATCCTGTGGAGGATCGACTGCCAAAAAATCCTTTGGTGATTCANCCACCTGATCAAAATGGTCCATACGGNGGCACTTGGCAGCGTTATGGAACCAGCGCACCCGACATCGGAATCTTTCCTGCCCGGTTGGCCTACGACGGATTAGTTCGCTGGGGACCAATGGCACAGCAGATTTTNCCCAATTTGGCAGTTAAATGGGAAATCACTGATGGAGGAAAGACCTATACATTTTGGCTGAGAGAGGGTGTCCATTGGTCAAATGGNATGCCATTTACTGTCGATGACATCCTGTTTTGGTNCAACCATGTGATCATGAATCCCGAACTGACACCGACTATCCCACGCGAATATCANCGAGATGGNNTACCAATGGAAGTNGAGAAGGTNAATGACCATGTGGTGAAATTCCGTTTCGTNAGCCCTTACGGTCTCTTTCTCAAAGNACTTGCCTCAGGTCGANGTTACCCGATGGTCGAATATCCAGCCCACTACTTAAAAAAGTTTCATCCGGATTTTATACCTAAGAAACAACTGATGGAGATGACCGAGAAGGAGTCGTTCGATTTCTGGTACCAGCTTTTTGAAGACCGAGCTAGTTGGCAAAACACTGAAGTTCCCAGACTTTGGCCTTGGATCATCAAGGTGCCTCCNCCTGCCCAATTGATTGTTTTTGAACGCAATCCGTATTATTGGAAAGTTGATGGANATGGAAATCAACTACCGTATATCGACCGGATGACATTTGAGATCTACGATACCGAAATCATTAATATGAAAGCTATGAATGGTGAGATTGGAATGCAAGGCCGACATCTCCAATTTGATAATTTCCCCCGGTTCAAAACAAACAGCAAGAATAGAGGATACAGTGTTCGATTATGGATTAGTAGTGGTGGAGGTTCTTCACTCTCACTCAATTTAAACCATAAAGATCCTATTCTACGGGAAATATTTGCCGATCGACGTTTCAGAATTGCCTTATCATATGCTATGGACCGTCAGCAACTGAACGAAATTGCCTTTTTTGGTATCGGCCAACCATGTCAGATTTCACCACCTGCCATCTCTCCTTTCTATTCTGAAGCCTACGAGAAAGCCTACATTGAATACCACCCAGAAGAGGCCAATAGGTTACTGGATGAGATGGGACTAAAAACGAGGAACAAGGCGGGAATTCGTTTAAGACCAGATGGTAAACCGTTGCATATTCGCATTGAAATTGCTTCGGTTTTTTTAAGTACACCAATGTTTGAACTGATCGCCAAACAGTGGACAGACGTAGGTNTTAAAACACAGCTCAAATTAGAAGCNAGACAACTGTTCTATACCCGAAAATCNGCTTTGATGCACGATGTCGGCGTGTGGGGGTCAGCGGATGAACTGATNCCNGTCATTGATCCACGCTGGTTTTTTCCTTTTAGTCAGGAATCGATTCAAGGCATCGGGTATGCTAGATGGTTTCTATCTAACGGCAAGCNAGGGATTGTTCCACCAGAAGAGATGATGAAGTGTATGGAATTGTATCAGCAAATCGAACGCATACCCGATCCTACTGAACAAGTACGCCTTTTTCAGCAAATCATCGAGTTAAACCGGCAAAACCTATGGGTCATCGGTACAATTGGCCGAGTGCCGTCGCTCTTTGTGGTCAAGGATACGTTNCGGAATGTNCCAGAAGTGGCGGTTTCGGGATGGATCTTCCGCACACCCGGCAATACCGCGCCAGAATGCTATGCTATTGATCAACNTACGATCGAGAATGATGAGGGAATTAATGTTCAGTCTGATCGTTAAACGCATATTGTGGATGATTCCCACCTTATTGGCAATTTCAATCATTTCCTTTGTCATCATTCAGCTCCCACCTGGAGATTATCTTACCGCTTATATTTCCGCGCTTGGAGAGACAGGCGAAACCGTCGATGCAGATCTAGTAGAAGCACTCCGAAATCGCTACAATCTAGATGAGCCGATTTATGTCCAGTATATTCGTTGGATGAAAGGGCTACTCAAAGGAGANTNGGGAATGTCTTTNGAATGGAACAAGCCAGTCAAAGATCTTATTTTTCAGCGGTTNTTGTTAACAGTTACCATCTCAATTGCGACCCTGTTGTTTGTCTACGCNACGGCTATCCCGATTGGAATCTACTCNGCAGTNAATCAATANTCTTGGGGNGACTATACCTTTACATTTCTAGGCTTTATTGGATTAGCAATCCCTAATTTTTTATTTGCACTAGTTTTAATGTATGTTGCTGACATCGTCTTTGGTCTGAGTGTCGGGGGGCTTTTTTCACCACCTTATCAGAATGAACCATGGTCACTGGGGAAATTTCTGGATTTGCTTGGACATTTGTGGATTCCCGTGATTGTATTGGGAACAGCTGGCACTGCTTCATTGATCCGTGTAATGCGAGGTAATCTGTTGGATGAACTGCNGAAACCGTACGTGATCGCGGCGAGAGCGAAGGGGGTACCGAAAGTGAACCTGTTACTGAAATACCCAGTTCGAGTAGCTCTAAANCCTGTCATCAGCAACATCGGCTGGGTGTTACCTAGTATTGTATCAGGTTCAGTCATCACCTCTATTGTGTTGGGTATCCCGACCACAGGGCCACTTCTCTTACGTGCGTTGATGAATCAGGACATGTATCTAGCCGGGAGTATGATCATGATGCTAAGTGTACTAACCGTAATCGGCACACTAATCTCAGATCTTCTTTTGATTTGGCTGGATCCCCGAATTCGTTACGAAACAAGAGAGNAATAATTTGTATTTCGNTTGAAAACAAATGTNAATTCAGGTAGTGTTAAGCATNNAATNATTTTTACACCAATCATCTTCAACTCACTATCGCTCAGTCGAGAAAGCAAAATAAATATAGCATGCTTCGATCGCTAT
>NZUQ01000133.1 GCA_002697225.1 Candidatus Poribacteria bacterium | reverse complement strand
TTACAATCCTTTCTGTTTGTAGATAAGCATTAATGCGTACTGTCCACATTGTATCGAATGTNGATACTCCACCATAGATTTCATCNNGCAACACCGATACTAGNTTTGCACGATNACCTAATGCTACNNGGAATACTTTTTCATGCGCGGTTAANTGGTCGATAAAATTAGGAGCANCTTCCGAANCTAATGGNACAATNACCGGGTTTTTCTGANTTGCGTATTCGGCGAGTAACTCAGCCTGNCGTTCNCNGAGTGNATTTGTATCAGTAAGAACGATACCACGATATTGGTCTAAGCGTTCAACAGAGATGTTCTGATCAGATAAGACATCAAATAAAATATGTGCATCCATCANAAACTGTCCAATTTNNCGAAAGTGTTCANCAGGTTGATCATTACCTTTNAAGANCNGCCTGNCGTGGAAAAACNAGAGCCACNTCGGCATAACTTTCTACTGGATGGTAATAAGACTGGAATTCTTCGGCAAAATGAAAGTAATCGATAAAAGCTTTACNNCCATCAGGNTCTTTCCAATTACAATATAATCCCATACCCGGTCCCTGACAAGCTAAGCCTTCTGCGATNCTAGCNCGAGTTCGTGTCCCTTCATACCTTCCTAACACTGGGAGTTTATGGCCTGAAAGTTCCCATATAAATTTCAGNTTCAGCATCCGAACNCCGGCATCTCCATNAGCAACGGTTCCGGTACCNGCTCCGGTACTNTACCATAACAAGTCTTCATCNCATCCCCACATCTCTTTCGGCATAACATTTCGTTCATGATGTTTCATGAATCCNAGATGGTTCCATGAACCCAATATCAGATCTGGTTTAAGTTTACGGCCCGTTTNAATGAATATTTCGTCGTAGTGCTGTTTCCAAGNANACTGANAAAAACGCATCGCTTCAATCTGTAGACCTACTGGNTGTGGACTATCNNGGTCAATCCAGCCTGGACTTTTCCCTAANGTTCCATCTAGACGAAACGAATCNAGGTTGTCGATATCAAACTTAGAATTAATTTCCTTAGGTGAATACCTNTCNAGAAGATATGCTCGGAAANCNTGGTTGCAATAATCGCAAGCACAACCATGATTATAGTTATAAAGCGATACGAAACCGTCAACGTCGCATCGGNTAATTGCAACCTCNACCATNTTTCTGTGNAATTTACGCCAATTNGGGTTATTACTACAGCCNGCTACCCACGGGAACCCATANCGATCTCCGACAATCATCTGCCCATCAGGTTGTTTGTGGACTANATCATCAATTNGNTCNACAGGTTTGGGNCCAAGCAATTCCGTGTGCCATGAGTCNCCATTATAAGATTCAAAGAATCCCGTGTTTTTCTCTGGGTCTCCCCAAGCAATCGTCATGGAGAAATGGCCAATAACTTTCCCTCCAATATCATGTATTTTCTGATTGAACTGTTTTTGCCAATCCAAGACTTCGTGAACACCGCGAACCGGCAAGCTCATTGGATACCCACTGCCTAGTTCAGTGTCGCCAAATGCATAAAGTTGAGGACCGTAGAACCCCATTTGGACAACTTGAGGTCTGGCTTCTTCGAGAAAACTGGTAAACGCCGGGTCTCCTGCCATGGCAAGTAAGGCAACATAACGATTAAAATATTTTTTTTGACCGCTATTCTTAGTTTGGTTCATTGTTATCTTCTACTTCTTTAGATATAACCGGTTGACCCATCAGGTTTAATAGGAGAGGTGCGTTGCCAATGTGTATAGTCATTATCACTAATGGCGTCTTCGTTGACTTCAACACCTAGTCCAGGGCGATCCCGTAGTTCCAAATACCCATCCTTAGGTAAATATGGTTCATCAACCCAGTTACTCCAACCTGAGTCGGTCGGCAGGATATATTCCAATATTTTAAAATTGGGTGTTGCTGCTGCAAAGTGAACGTTAACTGCTGTGGCTAATGGACCCATCGGGTTATGCGGAGCGATTGTTACGTAATGAGCCTCGGCAATAGCCGCAATTTTCCGCATTTCTAATAACCCTCCACAAATACAAATGTCAGGTTGAATAATATCGGCCCCTTGTGCCGTAATTAGGTCAAGGAATTCAAAACGGGTGTACAGTGATTCGCCTGTAGCAAGAGGTACTTGCATTTGNGCCCTTAACTTTGACCAAGCAGGAATATGCTCCGGCCTCAAGGGTTCCTCATAGAAATAGGGATCATACTGTGCCAAAGCATTAGCCAACTGTAATGCTCTAATGGGTTCAAAGATTTTGGCATGCGGATCAAAAGCGAATTCCCAATCCTCAGGTGTGTGTTTTCGAATATCGGCAAAATAATCAGCTGCAGCGTTACAAACGCGTCCCCAGCGATCTGCGTCAGGATTAAGGAGATACGGTCCTGTTTTAAATGCAGTAAAGCCCCATTCCTCATAAAGTTGATGTGCCCTATCGCTAAGTTCTCTTCCACTTCGACCGCCAATTCCATGATAAACACGGATCCGGTCACGAACCGAACCACCTAGCAACATATAAACCGGTACTCCTGCAGCTTTTCCGCTGATATCCCATAATGCATGATCAACGGCAGATATAGCTGACAAACCGACTCCACCAGGAGGAAACCTGAACTGTTGATGCAACTTCATCATGATGTACTCAATTCGGCGAGGGTCGTCCCCTTTGATCATTTCAAAAATGTAATCGGCTATTGGTTCTACAGAAAGGTCCGGACCGGTTGAATAAGCTTCACCCCAACCATAAATACCGTCATCAGTTTCAACTTTAAGTAAAGCTCTTGGCCTGTTTCCAAATTGAGCAACAAAGGTTTTAATGCTTGTTATCTTCACTTATTGTTCCCTCTCTAATTATCAGTTGGACATGGAAACTCGTGTGGCATCCAATTTAGGATAGAAGGGGGGTTTTGTCAACGACAATTTATAGTAAATAAAGAATTAAACTGGAAGATGTTAGGTTGAACATCCTTTCATCACGGAGGAGGAGTTGATGGAATAAATTCATTGTGGTATGATGCCTGTGGATTAAATTTCCTGTAATCTGGTGGAGGTGAGGATGGAATATCGAACACTAGGACGGACAGAGTTGTCAGTGTCTCTGGTTTCGCTAGGATCTGGAGGCCCAAGCCAGCTTGGACAAAATACAGGTGTCCCTGAATCGGAGGTACACACATTGTTACATACCGCCTTAGATATGGGAATCAACCTGATAGATACTGCTACTGGATACGGAAAAAGTGAAGAAATTCTGGGACGCGCCCTTAAAACTGTCGACAGAAATCGATATTATATCGCGACCAAGACCCGACCAGTCAGAGAAAATCACATACTATCTGCATCAGAACTCACCCATCAGGTAGAAACAAGCTTAAAGCGATTGCAATTAGAAACTATCGACATTTTTCAGTTTCATGGTGTTCAACGGAATGAATATGATGGTGTAAGAGACAGTTTGGTGTCTACTGCCCAAAAGCTCAAATCACAAGGTAAGATTCGGTTTATTGGCATAACGGAGATGTATTTTCGGGATGGAGACCATCAGGTTTTGCAACGTGCTGTGAAGGATGACCTTTTCGATACAGTGATGGTTGGTTACAATTTGTTGAATCAGACGGCAGAAAAAACTGTCTTTCCGTTATGTGATACTCATAAAGTCGGTATATTGATAATGATAGCTGTGCGTAGAGCGCTCAGTAGGATCCAAGTTCTGGAAAAAACTGTCGCCGACCTCAAGGACAAGGGAGTGATATCAAGAGACGAACTGCCTGATAAAAATCCGCTTGGATGGTTAGTGAAAGACGGTACGGAATCGGTAACAGCTGCTGCTTACAAATTTGCAGCCGCTCCAAAGGCGGTATCTACTGTTATCACTGGTACTTCAAAGCTGTCACATTTAAAATCCAATGTTAATGCTATTCTAGGACCTCCGCTACCAGCTGAAGACATTACACGGCTAAATAATGTATTCGGTCATATTTCCGAGAGTTTAGGTAATTAACACACAGGTTTGACTACCCTGTCCATGAAGTATTTTACAAAATTTAGAGTACCCCAATAAATAGGATGGTGTTTTATGGTTAGATTTGCAGTTGTTGGTTTAGGTATGGGACGCGGGCGATCCCATTTGATCCAGAAAACAGAGGGAGCAGAACTAAAATGTGTGATCGATTTAAACGAAGAATTAGCAAAAAAAAACGGCGAGGAATTGAACGTCGAGTGGACCACCAATTTGGACGAAGCTCTTGGTAGAGATGATATTGATTGCGTGATGGTAATGACTCCAAGTGGTACACATGCTGAGCTTGGGGTCCGCGCTGCAAAATCCGGGAAGCATGTAATTACCACTAAGCCTATGGATGTTACCACGGAAGCTTGTGATCGACTAATTTCAGCTTGCGATGAAGCTGGTGTGATATTGGCTGTTGACTATCAAAGCCGATATGTCGAGAACAACTATCGTGTGGCAGAAGCTCTGAAACGTGGTTGGTTGGGAAAACCTATTCTAGGGGAAGTTCGTTTCAAATGGTTCCGGTCAGACGAGTATTTCAAGCATGGAAATGGATGGCGAGGGACATGGAAAATGGATGGCGGAGGATCGTTAGCTAACCAAGGGGCACATCTGCTAGATCTAATTTCTTGGTTTATGGGAGACTACCAGTCAGTTTATGGTGAAACTGCAATTATGAATCATGATATTGAAACGGAAGATATTGGATTAGCCGTTGTCAACTTCAAGAGTGGGGCTAAGGGGGTAATTGTAGGAACCACTACCTTTCCAGAAAGCGTGTACTTTAGCGCTGAAGTACATGGAACTGATGGCGGCATATTGATTGATGAGGTACTAAGCGGGAAAATGCGTGTCATCGGCAATGGTCTGCAAGAACGACTTGATTCGATAGAAGACAATGTGACCAGTATTATTGAGGATATGGTAGGGGCTATAGAAAATGGAAGTCAGGTTCGGATTGACGGCAGAGAGGGGCGTCGGACGGTCGAATTGCTAGAAAAGATCTATCAATCGGCAAAAGAAGGACGGACTATCCAAGCTTCAGAAAGTTAACCTAATGACCTAAATTTGGTTTATGGAGATAATCAAGTGAAAGCAGAGGATGTCAAGGCATATCTAAAAACGATGGATGGGGGTTGGGTCGATTGGGAAAACACGGTCGATACCTTCAAATCGGGAGACCCGGCAACCGAGGTGCGAGGTATTGCCGTTGGTTGGATGGGGTACACTTGGGCTCTTCAACACGCCTTGGATCTAGATTGCAATATGTTTATTACCCACGAGCCGACCTACTATAATCACCTTGATACCGATCAGGATATATTTCGTTATCAAAGCGTTGTAGCCAAACGTAAAATGATTGAAGATAACAAACTGATCATTTTGCGTTGTCACGATCTATGGGATCAGGTACCTGAAATTGGTATTCCTGATTCGTGGGCGACGCAACTCGGTTTTGAAGATCGAGTGGCCGGAGAGGGTTACTTTCGGGTTTATGATGTCTCTGGTCGGACCGCACTTACGGTAGCTCGTGAAGTAGCAGGAAAGGTGAAAGAATTTGGACAAAACGCTGTACAACTGATTGGTCCTGAGGATCAACGGGTTTCTCGGGTAGCGATTGGTACTGGAGCAATTACGCCTTTTACTAATTTTATCGATGATTATCATATTGATTTGGCAATTTGTACTGATGATGGGTTTACTTATTGGCGTGATGGTGCTCTTTCTATCGATATGAGGATCCCAGTAATTGTGGTAAATCATGCAGTCAGTGAGGTTTACGGCATGAAATTGCTCGCCGACCATTTAGCCGNTCGGTTTTCACCTCTACCGGTGCATTTCGTCCCNCAATCGTGCATATTTCAGCTGGTTCAGGCATCTTGAAAAAATAAANGAAGACCAAGGTAAAAACTNATATGNCAAAAATAGCGTTTATTGGTGCAGGTAGTTTGGGATTTGGCCGCAGATTGGTACGTGACATTATCTCTTTTCCGGAATTGGCGGATTCGAGCATTCATTTAGTTGACCCAAACCANGAAAGAGTATCAATTACCTANGATTTNGTAACTCNGTTAATTAAGCACAATAACTTGCCGACCAAAGTCTTTCAGGCGACCACCCGTGAATCCGCTCTTGACGGTGCTGACTATGTGATTGCTTCAATTCGGGTAGGAAACGACCTTGAACCGGAAAAATTGGATGTTCAGATCCCATACGAAACCGCAGGATTACGGCAAACGGTTTCCGATACAGTGGGTATCGGCGGCATCATGAAAGGGTTGCGAACTATTCCAGTTATGCTCGATATTGCCAGAGATATGGAAATGCGCTGTCCCGATGCAGTGATGCTGAACTACACCAATCCAATGGCCATGATCATGTGGGCTATACACCAAGAAACAAGTATATCTGCTGTAGGTCTCTGTCATAGTGTCCAAGGAACGAGCAAGCAACTTTCGAACTATATGGAGATAGATTACGAACAGATGCGCTATCTTACTGCAGGGATTAACCACATGGCTTGGTTCCTAGATCTTAGTATGAAGGGCGAGGATTTGTACCCACGGTTAAGAGACTGTTTGCACGATCCTAAAATCTTTGAAAAGGATCCAGTTCGCTTTGAGATTTTCAAACACTTTAATTACTTTGTTACCGAATCTTCTCGCCACATGGCTGAATATATCCCTTACGTTATGCCGCATGTTGAGGAAATGGAGAGGTTGCAACAACCTATTCGAACTGGAGAAACATTTGCCAAGCAGAATGAAACACGCCAGATCCGGATTAAACAGGCTATTGAAGAATCCGAATCAGCTAACCTTGAACTACAAAAATCGAACGAATACGCAGCCACAATTATTTATGCCATTGAGACTGATACACCAACCTATATTTACGGTAACGTGCGCAATACAGCGCTGATTACTAACTTGCTGGATCGATGTTGTGTGGAAGTGCCGTGTTTGGTAAACCGTGTGGGTGTGCAAGGGTGCTATGTCGGAAACCTACCGCCTCAGTGTGCCAGNCTATGTCAAAGNAACGTCAGCATGCAAGGATTGGCCGTCCAAGCCATCTTAGAACAGAAAAGAGAATACGTGTACCACTCGGCTATGGTTGACCCAAATACAGCNTCCCAACTGACGCTNCCTCAAATCCGAACGGTTATTGATCAGCTGCTTGAATCCCAGAAGGAACTGATGCCACCACTNGGNTGATTTTCGGAANACCCAAATTGGAATCAACCTTAATAAAAACTCTCGCCGAATTNNACCAATCTTGGTGATCCATCGTAAAAAGTCATTAGGATGATTTAAACAGAATTAACTCACCAAAAGACCTAAGGAGAAAAATGTGTTAACTGATCAACAGGTTCAAACTTTCCATGAAGATGGATTTGTAAAAGTTACAGGACTGTATACAGAAACTGAAATGGAAGAAATGGAAGATGCTTTTGAATCTTGTATTGAAGGTCGACTAAGGGATTTTACTCACGGGGAATGGAAGAAAAACCAACCACAGTCCAAAAGTGTAGAGGGATGTCATGACCTGCAAATGTATGATTTCCGGTGGACAAAGTTACTGTTATTTCATCAACCTTTGACCGATGGGTTTGTCAGTTTAATGGGCCAAAACGTGCAACTGCACCACACCAAGCTATTCCGGAAAGGAACTGCACAAGGGATTGGATTCCCAATGCACCAAGATGCTGCTTGGATGAGGCATGAAAAGGACTCATTGCTGGCTGCAACTATCCATATTTCCGATGCAACGGAGGAGATGGGGTGTTTAAAAATGTACCGAGGATCACACAAAACCGGACATCTTCCTGTTTTTTCCGAGAAGGGAAGGTATCTAGATCCAGAAAGGTATCCGATTAGCCAAGCAACGGCTATTCCAGCCAAACGAGGTGACGTAGTGTATTTTCATTACTTGGCCATTCATGGTTCGGATATTAATACTACAAACAAGGTTCGTAAGTCGGTATTGGTACAGGTACGAGATCCTTCGGATAACAATATCGATGGTCAACACAACGGTAGCCATGGGCAAGGGATGATGCTAGCTGGAATCGCATAGCCAAATTTACAAACAAACGGTCAGACCTCAATTGATTGTTCGTTTGATTTCCCCCCAACTGATGGCTAATTTGGTAGTTGGGTCAACCGAGGCAATCTGCATCAAACCTTGTTTCATCACGCTGTTAATTTCATCTTCAGAAAGAGCCTCTGTAAAAAAACCAACCTCGTCAAAAAGACCGGTTGCCGCCACATTCCCGGGTCTGGCTCCAAGCCAAATAGGGGATTTGCTAGTATCCAGCGTACCTCCACTGGGCATCTCTCCGTCAATCTTGCCATCCATATACATCTGTACGGTTTTTCCATCGTATACTTTGGAAATATGATGCCATTTATCATCGGCAATGACTGTTTTACCGTTGATCCGACCGCCCTTCCCCTTCGAATGCCACATAAACACTGGCATATGTGTATCTTTGTGTATCCAGATGTCCAAGTGCCGAACGTTTTCCTTCTCAGGCCAGACATCGCCATTTCGCCATACAATATACTGCCAATTTCCTGGTTTAAGTTTAGTCCAAGCCATGAATGTATAGGGATCAGAATTAAAAACATCGTTGTGGTCTATCCTGACGTAACTATCCCCTTTGCCTGGGAATTGTAAGGCCCTTCCAAACTTTCCGTTTGCAACCCATTTTAGGGATCCCTTGATTTCCCCATCGTACCCGCCAACAATGTCTTTAACTACCTTTCCATTGGATTCTTCAAACAGCCANGCGGCANCNAGCCCCANTNNAGCTCCTTCAACGAATGTGGAAGATATAAAAAGCGTAACTAAACATATNGAAATTATTATAATTCTCATTAATTTTTGAGCTCCTAATTNAATAAATAAAACTGATTCTGCTTATTAGGGCCTAATCTTAACACAGGTTTTAGCCAAATTTAATACTAAGATTNGTCACCAGCTTCAGAAAATAGAAATGAAAGTAAAGCGAAGCGCCGACCTTTTGTTACCTCTGTAACCTCATGTAGATGTGANCAGGAGAAAACNAGTGCCTCACCGACTTCCGGTTGATACAGATTAGANCCGAACTCTGGAAACCTGAGATATCCGCCCTCGTAACCTTGGTTCAAATTCAAGCTCATAGCAAAGCGTCGGTGTGCAGTGGAAGGACTCAAATTATCACGGTGANCGGAGAAAAANCCNCTNGTATCCTCATCATAGCAAACGATCTTGAAGCCCTCAAACCGAGTAGCTTTAAACGCAAAAGCCCTTCGGATTTCTGGCATTAGACGTCTTCCGATTGATGAAGATAGAAGTCTTAAGAGTTTTTTGTCGGTTACAATGTGATCACGTCGACTTTTGCTGTCTGTTTGGATGATTTCCTGGCGTCTATGTTCTTGTGATAGCTCGACGCCTGTTTCGATATTTCCCTTGGTTTCCCACACGTTAATCAGAACCATACAGAGTTCCGAGTCAAGCACGTTGGGTACTAAAAGAACCGGAGCTTGTGTCTTAACTTCCTGTGGTTCAATATGAGGTCTTAATTCAGTGAAAAATGATATTAGCTTTTTTACGTCTGGTTGGACATCCCCTAGTGAAGT
>NZUQ01000132.1 GCA_002697225.1 Candidatus Poribacteria bacterium | reverse complement strand
TGTAGAAATTTCTAATAATGCCTCCCCCATTTCAGTTTCTGGAAAATAATTTTTAAGCTTAATATAGTTTTTGCCAAGCTTATTTTTAAGAATAATTTTTACTGGTGTGAAGGCTGATTTGAGTGTGTTTTGGTTTAGCAGTTTGCTCTTGAAAATTGCCTCGTTCCAGTGATAAAGATCTTGGGTTGTGGAGTAGAGGTTTCCTGCTCCTCCTACACGAGACATATCCCAGTTAATTGCTTTTTCGGGCTTGCCTGCAACATAGGAATAGGAATAACCGGTGGCTTCATTTTTGGGAGGGTGTTTCGAGTTATGGACTTCAGTGTTCTTCATGCCAGTCGGATCGAAGAAATGGTGTTTGAGGTGATTTTCCAAAGATTGGCCGGAAACTTTTTCGATGATATATCCAAGTAGGAAATAACCTGAATTGCTATAGGCCCATTTTTCTCCCGGGTTAAAGTCAAACTTATCCGTTTTGAAAAGCTGGATCATCTCTTCTGCTTCGATATAGGTTTCCACTGCTGAAGCAAATTCTGGGTAGTCGGTGTAATTGTGGATTCCTGAAGTATGGGTCAGCAGATGATGAATGGTGACCTCATCGCCGCGAGGATAGTCCGGTAGAAACTTGGAGAGGCGGTCTGTGACTTTGAGCAAACTTTCTTCTTGCAGTTTCAGGATGGCGGATGCGGTGAACTGCTTGGTAATAGAACCGATGCGGAACTTGGTTTGTGGCGTGATTGGAATCTGGTTTTCGAGGTTGGCGTATCCAAACCCTTTCTGGTAGAGGATCTCACCGTCTTGAGCAATAAGAACCGCTGCTCCCGGTGAATTTCCTTTGATGGTGTCTTTAAGAAGGGCGTCCACAACCGTTTCTGGGGAAGGCATTGGGATTTTAGCGTTTATCCCTTTTTCGCGCAGAAACGTAGCTGTATCGTCTCTGCCACGGATTTTGGCGTGATGCAGGGCTGTCAGACCATAGGTGGTGGCATTGATATCTGCTCCGTGTGATAACAGCATTTCAAGGGTGTCTAAATCTCCTAGTCCTGCGGCACCGAACAATTTTCTGGGCAGTGTTTCGGAACCGAGTATCCGACAGCAAAATCCCCAATCCAATCTTTCATTCTGAATTTTGAGCAGTAGTAGGTTCTTACCTTTTTTAAAGGTGACAGGTACTAGATCCTGATCTTTCGAGACTGGGCGCGCACTTTGGTTTTGGTGGATGAGTTGTCCATTGAGCCAGACTCTTACGCCGTCATCGCTACCAATGCCGAGCACAACGTTTTTTTGTTCTGATAAGTGGATTTCTGCCCAGGCATAAGCTTCAGCGAACTCCATTTCCCCGTAGATCTGGTTTAGGTCTAGGGTCTCATCCTCTGAAGCAACCAATTGCCACTGATATTCCTTGTCACCGATTTGATGGCTTGATTTGGTTGGGGAAAGTTCTTGGATTCGAAAAGGAGGTTCAGCCTCAAACACTTTCTTCTGTTTGTTTTGATCTGGAATTGTCTTCTCTACAGAAACCGGAATTGGGCCCAAAACGAACCACTTCTTGAAGAATTGATCTAGTTGTAGACCTTGATAGGTGTGGTTGCCTTTTGTGGTTACGTCATTTTGTGCCGCGATCTTTGTCCCGAGAATATCTGTCGAAATTGACAGTATTATTATTAATAACCCAGGTAGTGTGAGACCGTATCTGTTACTAGGAGAGCGTAGCCGTTTTTTTTGATAGCCATGATTATGTTTCTCTTTAAACTCTATCGTGTTGAGAGTGGATACCCCCGCTGGTTTGGGTATGGTAGAATGACGATTCTTGATTAACATTAGCGCCATTCTTTTAGGGGATGGTGACGGTTAATCAAAGGAAGTTCAACACGTCGTCCTTCCCGATGGGATTGATAGATCCCCATTATCATTTCGAAGGCCCAGCGTCCTTCTATACCGCTGCTTGGCGGTTCAGTATCTGTCTCAATAGCCTGAATCATACGTTGATACATGGTGATAACAGGTTCTTTCTCTAAATCGTCCGGTAGGTTTATAGGTTGCCAATCCGATAATTGGGTTGGCGTTCCCTCCATTGGTCGAGGTAGATGCCAGAGGTTCTGCCCCGCCGAACCCGCAGTTCGAACAGCTAATTGTCCTTGACTTCCCAGAATGTCTACACCGTAGTTATCGTTCATGCCAGGTTGGTAGTCAATAAAGTGGATTTCACCCATAATTCCTGTGTCAAACCCGTAATGAGCAATTGCCCTTGTTCCCATTACCAACCCCGAATCGCGGTCGCCTGGAGACATCTCCTTGGCTTGCATGATGTCCTTGGGACCGGCCAGTTGATTACCATTATAGATTGTGCCAGAACACCATGTCGGAATCCCTCCGAAACAGAGCATCATATCTGTGACATGCGTGCCCATCTCCATAAATTCGTTTCCACTTTTACGTCCAGCTTTGTTTCGACCTCGAACCATGATCACATCACCGATAGCACCTTCTCTTGCCATGGTTTGTGCCTGCTGGATTCCGGGATTAACATGATTTTGCTGATTGATGGCTAATTTAGCACCTGATGTTTTTGAAGCTGCAACCATCTGGTCAGCTTCAACCAGATCTATAGCTATCGGTTTTTCGCAAATGACAGAAATTCCTTGTTGTAAAGCTGCGACTGTTGGTGCGTGATGGTCTCGTGTCTGGGTGGCCACAGTTACCAGGTCTAAGTTAGCGTGCTGATACATTTGATCAAAATCGGTGTATCGTGTTTCGACAGCATATTCGTCTCCTACGCGATCGACAGCCTCTTGAAAAATGTCGCATAGGGCAACAATTTCAAATTGGGGTAGACCCTTGAGTATTCTGAGGTGATGGCGTCCCATACCGCCGCATCCAATCAAGCCTACACGGTAGGTTTTTGTCATCTTTAGACCTCCTTCTGGAAATTGTTGTTTATCTCAGGTTAGTTCTCTTGATTATTTGTGTGACTATTAAGGTTGTGGTTGCTTAAAGAGTCTGAGATAGTAGATTTTGTTGTCTTTTAATTCTCTGAGACTATGTTTTGATCCACTGTTTGATTAAAGTACGCTTGAATAACAGTTATTGCTGTAGCTTGGAGTTGAAGAAGTATGGCAAAAACGAGCTGTATTCTGGATTCGTCCAGCGTGGTGGAAATAATGCCCCTTTTAGCAAGTAGGACTCCTGTGATAAGTATGTTACTCAGGATAGGGATGCTGATGAGTATTTTATAGACAGTTATGGGGCGTAATTTTTGATTTATAACTTTGGAGACTGCTTGCGAGTAGTTCCATAACCAGTACCAGTTGACGACAGGGATAATTAACATCCATGCAGGGCGTATGCTTTCTCCTAGGTTGGTCATTTCCCGTTTGGTCTTGACGTACCAGAATAAAGTATATAGTCCCTGTGTTAAAGAAGTTAGTAGCCATACAAGGAGGAGATTTCGTTTTACCATGATACTTAAATTTTAATTCAATGGTTCGTTATAGTCAATATCTAGGATGATTATGTCGTTTCGCAGGAAATGTTCTTAGCTTTTCGTCGACTATTGTGAATATATTTTGATATAATTAAAGGTTGTTATGCTGGTGCATTGTGTTTTTCTGGAAATTTGTTTTTGGAGTCACTGTTTATGAGAATTAAAATCCTGATGTTCACAACCGTTGTTTTGATTGTGGCCATTTTTAGCATTTTCGGTTATGCCGCAGGCAAGGTTTCCCGCGAAGATACTGTCATCTTCGATGTTGATGGTAGCGCCATTGCGAATCCCTTCAATTTTAACTGGATGGTTCCCGGTACAAATCGTAATCAAGGAATGCATCAATGTGTCTGGGAACCGCTTTTTATCCTCAATTATGAGACCGGTGAAATTGAACCCTGGTTGGGCAAAAGCTTTCTTGCTGATCAAAGTCTGAAAACTTGGACATTAAAGATCCGTGATGGCGTGACTTGGGCCGATGGTGAAGCGTTTGATGCCGATGACATTGTTTTTACTATCCAGACCTTATTGAATGACGAAACCCAGTCACTTGGTGAGGCAGCTAACATTCAGCAATGGGTTGAAAGCGTAGAGAGAATTGATGGTTTAACAGTCCAGTTTAACTTGAAATCGCCCAACCCCCGATTTCAGTTGGATTATTTCTCGGTGAAGGTTGGTGGCAGTGCCATTATATTACCTCAACATGTGTGGCAAGGCAAAGATCCTTTTACTTTTACTTTCTATGATGTGGACAAAGGGTGGCCGTTTGGTACCGGAGCCTATAAGTTGGTGCAAGCAGCAGAGAATGAGTTCGTGTATGACAGGCGCGATGCTTGGTGGGGTAGTGAGACCGGCTTTATGGATGTGCCTGTTCCCAAACGCCTGGTTTGGATCGTCAGCGGAGCGGAGGAAAGCAGGGCCTTTCTAGCGGCTGATGGTCAGCTGGACAGCATCATGGATATTACGTTGGGTGCTTTTGAAGCTATTCAGGATATGAACCCGAATGTCATCGCCTGGCAGGATCAGCTGCCTTATGTCTGGCTGGATCCGTGTCCGCGTCAGATGTCTGTCAATCACACGGTTGAGCCGTGGGATAATCCTGATATGCGTCGAGCACTAAGCTTAATCATTGACCGGCAGCAGGTGGTGGAGATTGCTTATGAAGGNACNTCCNTACCNTCCAAGACCATATTTGTNCAGTATGCTGAGATGGAGCCTTATATCAATGCCGTTGAAGATCTTTGGATTAGCCCGACGGCGGACCTGGTTGCTGGNCAAGCGTTNATCGAGGCTAACGGTTGGGCAAAAAATNCCAGTGGGTTTTACCAAAAAGATGATCAGGAGTTGTCGCTGGATATTCAAACGCATGAAGGGTTTATTGAGAAACGCCGGGTTGCTGCGGTTGTGGTTGAGCAGCTTCGTGCGGCAGGGGTCATGGCAACCGCACGTTCGGTTGCCGGTTCAACATGGGATGAGAATCAGGCTTTTGGTAATTTTGAGGCTGTTATGGATTGGAGTGCTTGCGGTTCAGTCAATGAACCGTGGGTTTCGATGAACCGCTATACGCAACAGTTNCTACGTCCGATTGANCNGCGCTCNCCAGGCAATAATAATTTTGTGCGTTGGAGTGGGGCAGGTGCNGAAACGTACAGTCAGCTTGTGGCACAGATCGGTGTCCTACCGTTAGGTGATTCGGCCATTAACCCGCTGGTATCTGAAGCGATGGAGATTTTTATGTCCGAGCAGGTTGTAATTCCCATCACGCAAGCTCGGAAACTGGTACCCTTTGACACGACTTACTGGGTTGGTTGGCCAACACAAAAGAATAACTATAATCATCCCTGTACTTGGTGGAATAGTACTCATCAGATTATTCATCGGTTGAGAAAGGCGGACAGCTGATTGTCTGTGAGTATGTTCTTTAGGAACTGTCCGGTTGCGATTTTACCTTCCCATGCTNATGATGATGTCAGGNGATGGTTGGTTTGAGCACTAAATCTNTGGTTCGGCGNTTGTTTATCTATCTNTTGACTATTTGGATNAGTGCNACCNTAATCTTCTGTATTCCCCGGTTAGCTCCTGGCGACCCGATTGCTGCCATGATTTCGCGAATGTCCCAGCAAGCAGGTTACGTCGAAAATTCCGACAAGATCATTGAAGGATGGCGGAAACGTTTCGGCTTGGATGATACTCCGCTGACGCAATACATCCGTTATTTGCGGAATTTGTTGCGTTTCGATATGGGTTATTCGATGGCCTTTTTTCCCACCACCGTCAGCTCCATGGTTAAGCGGGCATTGCCTTGGACGTTGGGATTGCTGTTGGTCTCTATTATCGTGACTTTTCTTCTGGGAAATTTTTTAGGTGCTCTGTTGGCTTGGCAGAGAACACCGAAAAGTGTCAAAATGATTATTCCTGTAACCATGATTTTTACCTCCATTCCAAGTTTTTTGGCTGCTATCTTTTTGTTATACGTTTTTGCTTTTCGATTGCATCTGTTCCCTCTCAGGGGGGCTTACGGACGTGGTCTACAACCCGAATTGAGCTGGGAGTTCATCTCCAGCGTCATTTACCATGGTATTTTGCCTGTTTCCTCCATTGTCCTGGTTAGTTTCGGTTATTGGGCGCTGGGTATGCGTGGCATGATGATTACGGTGGAGGGAGAGGATTACATGCATCTGGCACAAGCTAAGGGATTAAACCCGTTTTACACCTTGTATCGCTACATGGTGCGTAATGCTATTTTACCTCAAGTGACCGCCTTAGCTATCTCCTTGGGAACCATGGTCGGTGGACAGATTCTGGTTGAATATATCTTTTCCTATCCTGGTATGGGGACTTTGATCTTCACTGCCATTCGTAATCAGGATTTTAATGTCATTCAAGGGACTTCGTTTATCTTGATTGTTACCACTGCCACTGCCGTTTTGGTTATAGACCTGATCTATCCGTTCATTGATCCCCGTATTTCTTACGTAAACAGTTCCATTGAGGAAGGTTAGCTGTTGTCCGAGATAGATGCGAGTTTGAGTCCNTCGCTGGAACCGGTACCTTCGACACCCAAAATGGGGCGATTGAATCGATGGGATACTCCTTGGCTGAATTGGAAATTCCTGTCTGGGATGTCAATCATTGGCTTGATTGTACTGATTGGGATTTTTGGACGTTTGTTTTGGAATATGGATTTGGTTTACGTAGCCAGTTCTCCGCTTAACTTGCCGCCGGTAGGTTTTGAAAATCGACGGGGGCAACAAGGGACATGGGAGCATCCGTTGGGAACGGAAAATAGGGGGTGCGATATGTTGGCGTTGATGGTTATTGGGGNCCCGAANTCATTGTATGTTGGTGNGGTGGCGGCCAGTCTTGGTATCAGTNTTGGCGTGATTCTTGGTTTTNTGGCTGGCTTTATCGGCAATTGGGTGGATGACCTGATCCGTTTGATATCTGATACTACCATGACAATACCTTCTTTATTGGTCTTAATTATCATTCAGGCTTTGATACCTCAGGTGAGTTTAACCTTGATGGCCTTCTTGTTGGCTTTGTTTGCTTGGCCTNCTCCGACTCGTTTGATTCGTGCTCAGGTCTTGAGTATGCGTGAAAGCGGATATGTGCAGATGGCACGCTTNTCCGGAGCCTCTGNTTTTCGCCTGATGTTCGGTGAAATTATGCCCAATTTANTNCCCTATTTGGCTGCCAGTTTTATCGGTAGTGCCGCCGGCGCTATCTTGGCGGCTGTNGGTTTGGAGGGGCTTGGTTTAGGGCCGCAGCGCGTTCCAACTTTGGGGCGGACAATATATCTTGCCTTGGAGTCTTCGGCCTTGTTGCGGAATATGTGGTGGTGGTGGGGGTTGCCGACGTTGGTTTTGGCAATTATCTTTATCGGTTTGCTCTTGATTAATCTTGGTTTAGATGAGATTGCTAATCCTCGTTTGCGTCGGGCATCGGGATAGGNGGACGAATTGTTGTCGGATCAGAACCAGAAGCCAATCGTACTGGAAGTCGAAGGTTTACGCGTCTACTACGAAACGCCGGCTGGTGATGTGTTGGCTGTAAACGGTATTGATTTTCAGTTGTATCAAGGTGAGACGCTGGGTTTGGTTGGTGAGTCCGGTTGCGGTAAATCGACAGCGGCCATGGGGATTTTACAGCTGGTTGTTCCTCCGGGACGTATTGTCTCTGGTCAGGTATTGCTGGACGGTCAGAATCTGTTGGATTTGAGCGCAAGAGAATTGCGGAAGTTACGCTGGGCAAAATTATCCCTGATTCCGCAGGGTGCCATGAATTCTTTGAACCCGACGATGAAGATCAACCGTCAGATTCAGGATGTGATCAATGCGCATCTTGGTGGAACTTCTAAGCAAGAAATCCGAGACCGGATTCTTGAGCTTTTGCAGATGGTTGGTCTGCCGGAACGTGTTTATCATATGTATCCGCATCAACTCAGTGGTGGTATGAAACAGCGTGTGTGCATCGCTATGGCCATTGCTCTTAGTCCACAGGTTATCATTGCCGATGAATCGACCAGTGCCTTGGATGTGGTTGTTCAGCGGGTGGTGGCTCAGACTCTATTGCGAGTCAAAGAAGCACTGGGTGTGTCAATGATTATGATTGGACATGATATGGGATTGATGGCACAGATGGTTGATCGTATTGCTGTCATGTATGCGGGTAAAATTGTTGAAATAGCTTTCGTTAAAGAGATTTTTGATCATCCTGCNCATCCGTATTCCCAGTTGTTGATTGAGTCGGTTCCTTCACTCAAGGAGCACAAACCGCTCAAGGTTACCGAAGGGATCACCCATGATCCGCGTCATCCTCCGCCAGGTTGCATCTTTCAGTTGCGTTGTCCGTTGGTAATGGACCGATGTCGCCAACAGGAACCGGTGGCGCAGGAGGTTCGCCCGGGACAGTGGGTAGCTTGCCATGTATATCAATCCAGCGAGGCTGGTCAATAATGTTACTGGAAATTTGTAATGCTACCAAGATTTATGGNCCNCGTGGAGGAGGAGAAGGTNAAGTTATCGCCTTACAGGATTTCAACCTGNAAATCCGCAAGAGNCCGGCTTCCATTACCGCTATTGCTGGGGANAGTGGNAGTGGNAANACAACCTTAGCCAATGCGATTCTNGGTTTTACCAGGTTGACTTCCGGTGAAGTGATCTATGATGGTCANGATATCTCCCGAGCCACTCGGGCGCAGATTAAAGATTACCGCCGNAATGTACAGGCCGTTTTCCAGGATCCGTTTGGCGTCTATAACCCGTTTTATCGTGTCCAGCATGTTTTTAATCAGGTCATCAGAAATTTTGATCTTAATCGTAATCGTGCTGAATGGCAACAGATGATCGAGGAAGCCTTGAATGCGGTTGGATTGCGTGGTCAAGATGTTCTGCGGAAATATCCGCACCAACTCAGTGGTGGGCAGCGCCAACGGATTATGATGGCCAGGGCATACATGATTGAACCCCGGTTGATTGTAGCCGACGAACCCGTCTCAATGGTAGATGCTTCCTTAAGGGCGTCGATTTTGGATGTGATGCTTCGTCTGAAGGAGGAAAATGGGATTTCTTTCCTTTATATTACCCATGACCTCAGCACGGCTTATCAGGTAGGTGACCAGATTCACGTTCTCTACCAGGGATCGGTAGCGGAAAAAGGACCAACCTTCAGCGTGATAGACCGGCCTCGTCATCCTTATGTGCAATTGTTAGTCGATTCTGTTCCTGTGCCGGATCCTGATGTCAAGTGGGAAGGTGAAGTTGTCTTGCCTGCAGAGGAGGAGATGCGTGGTTCTGCTACCAGTGGNTGCCGTTTTTATCCGCGTTGTCCCCAGCGGTTGGATCAATGTCTTCAACAGCAACCGCCTCTCTATCAGGTTGACGATGCGGATCATCAGGCNGCTTGTNATTTGCTGTCAACCTGATCAGCCTGTTATNNTATTACAAANAAAATGGCTTTTTTCNCGCCTGNTTGATAATTTCGAGTTACCCGTCGATTATGGGNAANTCAGTTGGAAATCGCTTTTTATATGTGATACATTAAGNTCTTGGTTTAAGCTTAGAAAGGACGGTCAATTCCTCAAGTGCTCGGTGCCCATGTCTCAGTTNCCGGTGGTTTGCATAATGGCATCAGCAACGGTGAGAAGTTCGGCTGTTCAGCTATCCAGATTTTTGTCAAGAATCCCAACCGATGGCAGAGTAAGTCNTTTACTCAGGAAGAAATTGACCGTTTCTGTCAAGCATGGGCAGCCTCTGANCAGGTCAAAGAGGTCATCGTTCACGACATTCATTTGACCAACCTGGCATCCCCTAAGCCGGATATTTTGGAGAAGTCCCGTCAGCATTTTCAATCGCAAATTGACTTAGTTTGCCAACTGGGCGTTAGATATTTGGTTAAGCATTTGGGGTCTCACACTGGTGCTGGTGAACCTGTTGGGTTGAAGAACTTAAGCCAGAGNTTGGATTTCCTGTTGGAGGAGACTCGGCATACNGATGTGATGCTTCTGCTGGAGACCACTGCCGGTCAAGGNGCCAATCTNGGNTATATCTTTGAACATATCCGCCAGATGATTGACGATTCCAAGTATCCAGAACGGTTGGGGGTATGTTTTGATACCTGCCATGTCTTTGCTGCTGGTTATGATTTGCGTACAGAGGACGATTATCAGCGGACATTTGAGGAATTTGATCGGGTNNTAGGTTTAGATCGATTGCTGGCTTTTCACCTCAACGATGCCAAATCGGAGTTTAACAGTCGGGTTGATCGTCATCAGCATATTGGTCAGGGGAATATTGGGATCACCCCTTTTCAGTTGTTGGTCAATGACCCNCGTTTTTCTGCCGTTCCGATGATTATTGAAACGCCTAAGATGGACGAAATGCACGGTGAAAACTTGAAAGTTCTCNAAGANTTGAAAGGGAATCCATGATCGGACTTTGGGAAATNGTGGCGNTACTGCTGGTCTTTTTTTGTTTNATCTTCTTTTTTCGGCATCAGGCTAAGCGGATTTGTCCCAANTGTGGNTTTATGATTCGGTCCTACGGCTATCAATGTCCTGAATGCCATTTTGTGTTTCCAAAAAGCGGTTAGTTCTGAGTGGAGTCTATGAAAATCTTGTTTCTGGGTACCGGTACATCGCACGGTATTCCTAGGATCGCTTGCAAGTGTGAAGTTTGTACCTCAACGGATCCCAAGAACAAGCGCGATCGCGCNTCTATCTTAATCCAAATGGGTGACAAGAATGTCCTGGTTGATACTGGACCGGATTTNCGGCATCAGTCCATCCAATGGGAGGTTGATCGGGTAGATGCGGTCCTGTATACCCATACCCATGCCGATCATCTGTTCGGATTGGATGATTTGCGGGCCTTTTCTTCACGCCAGCAAAGTTCGATTCCGTGTTACTGCAGTCCAAAAACCTCCGCTCGAATTCGCCACGTTTTTGATTATGTTTTTCAACTTCAGCATTTGGGTTACGGTATTCCGCAGATTCAATTGATCGAATTCACCGGTCCATTTGATGTTTTTGGTAACGAAATTGTACCTGTCCACGTTATTCACGGCAAGACTGAGGTTTTTGGGTTTCGGATCGGTAAGTTTGCTTACGTTACTGATTGCAAAAAAATACCGGTCACATCGATGGCCATGTTGGAAGGTCTGGAGGTCTTGGTTCTTGGTGCCTTGCGCTGGGAACCGGAACATTGGATNCACATGACCATTCCGGAATCGNTGGATGTGGTGGNTGANNTGCGGCCTAAACAGACNTATTTNACACATATGATGCATACGGTGGAGCACACTGAAACCAATCGGAAGTTACCCTCAAACGTTCAATTAGCCTATGATGGTTTGGTTGTAGAGGTCTAGTTATGGCAATGCTAAAAAAGGCGAAAATCAAGATTGATGGTATGTCCTGTCAGCATTGTGTCAAAACGGTGACAGATGTTATGATGGGTATAGATGGTGTTTCTCAGGTCAAGGTTAACCTCAAGAAAGGGGAAGCCAGGCTGAAGTTTGAGCGGGATCTCCTGGATCTTGAATTGCTTGAAACGGCGATCGTAACTGCCGGTTTTGAATTTGTTTCGCTTAAGTAAAAGTGGCAATCAGTTGTTTTTTTTATTGCCTTTTTTTTCGTTTAGGGTATTGACATTGTTTTGTATCTGTTGTATTATACAGCGTCCATATATATATGACTGGTTTTTTGTTGGTAATAGCTTGAGTCGGGATAGGCTCAAGGTGGATAATGATGAAGGTTAATGTTGTTCTTTGTTTTAGAAACAGGTTTTAAATCTAGCTAGCCTTTGGTCCGTGCCTGGGACTTGGGGCTTTTTGTCGTTCTTTATGAA
>NZUQ01000131.1 GCA_002697225.1 Candidatus Poribacteria bacterium | reverse complement strand
ATTGCATCGCAGTTACAGCCATCCGAACGGTCACCGATGCCTAAAATAAGGCCACCTTTTTTCAGCGACCCGCCTTTCATCGAATACTTAATTGCAAGTTTCCCGTTAATATAATAATAGACCGTGTTTCCATCATAAGTACCGGTCAGGTGCAGCCATTTCTCAAGAGGAATATCTCCTTTCATGTCGTCTTTGGCTGCATCGGTTTCGCCTTGAGGCGTTCTAACCCAAAAGTTGTGCCGGTTATCGTCGTCATCATAATAAAGTGAAGCGACATTTTTATTTGCCGGCATATCATCTAAAGAGATAATTCGGTTCCAGCTATCATCCAAGGCATTAATAAACGCCCAGCATTCAAGTGTGATTTGATCCCAATTTCGATTGATTTTGTTTTGCGGATCCTCTTCAACCAGTAGATAATCAACGTCACCATCAAATAATATGCATTCGCCTACTTTACAATCGGCTGCCTTGGCTAATTCGGGATCTCCTTGAACAACGGCAACCAATTCGCCGAATACATCGACAGCTTCCTTTTTAATATCAACTGTATCCTCATCAAAAGACCAGTAAGCAACTAGACCATCCTGAACAGCGCCTACTGAATAAGCAAATTTGGTATTCCAGCCAAATAAACCCGCCAGTACGAACATACAACAAGTTAGGAACATTTTTTTCATCATGTTTCTTCTTTACCTTAAAACTAATTTTCAAAAGTATCGTTTATAAATTTGCATGCTAACACAAAGAAAAATCTCATACAAGTCNCCATATCAGAGCTATTGTATAAACTAACTGGAAAAGAAATATCCAACCCCCAGACATCTTCTAGAGTTTAGACCTCATAACGAATAGAGAAATTCTTGTCTCACTAGTGTTTCTTTCTAGGAATGACAATTTATTGCAGCAGAACCTTCCAAATAGGCGCTGACAATGACATCAATAACCAGCTTGATTTTAACTTAGTAGATGCTACTACTGAAACTATCGGGATACATAGGACTAATGTGGTTGATCTTGATAACATCAGAAATTCCATAACCGCATTAGATCATGCAGTTGACATCANCAACAATGAAGGAAGTCAGTTGGGTTCAGTACAGGACAAGCTGTAGTTCACCACATCCAACTTGACCAGCCAAACACAGGGCATTGAAGCAGCCGTTCCAGCACCCAAGATACTAACTTTGCCACTNATGACGCCGAGTTAGTGAAACACCAGATACCAGCACAGTCAGCTACGGCTATGTTAGCCCAANCCAGTGCAATATCACAGACATACTTTCGTTAATCACAGTTAATAAAGACTTATTAGCTGTTGCAACAGTTTCTTCGTTAACTCCTACTAGACGAAACAGTGTTTTCTCCTATATGTGGTTGTGTATAAAANGGATCTGTTACCCAAACAGGTCTCTCTTTTCATTCTAGCCAAAAGTAGATCAGATGCTGTTGTACTTAATAGTCTATCTTTACAAAAGCTTTAACTTAAATACATCTACTTTACTTTAAGGCTTTTGCAAAAGGTGCTCAAGCTATATATGAACCGAGAGTTGTATTTTAAGGTCAATGTTCAAAACAATTAAACTTCAGTAAAGCCTATGCTAGAAACCACCAGTAGTAAAGGTATTCGGAGGCCTATAGTTGCCGGAGGAACCAGGAACAACACTGTGTACTTATGCTCTCCAGCGTTAATCCGACCAAGATATCAAGGAAAAATGGGGCTCAGTTCAAATGGCTATGATCCAACCTACAAGCAACTAAAATTGCTTGAGATCGAAACACGCCTGTTATATGATGCTAGTGATTTTTCAACAGCACGATTTCAAATTTCAAACTTAGATTCAAGATACACCAGTCGCCTTAATTTTTTAGGCGAATTTTGGATCATTAGGCTTTTAAAAAATGGGTTCGAGGCTCTTAATCACAGGTGGGAACATAATTACACCTAGAAAAATTTTGGAAGACCATTCTATTGTTATCGAAAACGACAAAATTGCCGGTATCATTCCTAGCAAAATAACAATTGATAACTGCCAATCTATTTCAGCGGATGGACTCTATGTATCGCCCGGTTTTATCGACTTGCACGTACACGGTGGTAATGGTTCAGATTTCATGGATGCCACGGTTGAAGACATTCGGGAAATCATCCGCTACCACACCCAAGGAGGAACAACCGGACTTTTGGCTACCACTGCATCTGAATCCCATCTGAATATCATGGATGCTATTCAGGCATTAGATCAAGCCCATCCCATAACGGGAGCCAAGCTCCTCGGCATACATATAGAAGGACCATACTTCAACTACGACAAAAGAGGATGTCACTTGGCCACAGCTATTCGTGATCCTCAACCTGAAGATTACCTGCCGATGCTAGAGGCAACAGATCTTATCCGCTTAATGACTCTTGCTCCGGAAATCGATGGTGCCGATCAGCTGATTGCTGAATTGAGTCACCGAGGTATTGTTGCCAGTTGCGGACATACCAATGCCAGCTACCGCCAAATACAGAAAGCATGCGAACTTGGACTCCAACATAGTACCCACCTCTACTGNGCCATGTCAGGAGTTATAAAAAACGGCCCTCAACGCGAAGGTGGAGTGATTGAATCCACACTACTCATGGACCACCTAACTACAGAAGTTATTGCCGATGGCCAACATTTACCAGCAGAACTGTTAAAATTAGCGGTAAAATGNAAAGGCTTCGATCGGCTTGCTGTTGTCACTGATGCACAACGAGGNGCGGGCATGCCAGATGGTATTTATGCTTTCGGAAGCAAAAATGGAACCAAGAGCATTGTTAAAAATGGAGTTGCGACCACACCAGACAATACAGGATACGCCAGCAGTACCATTCAAATGAACCAAGCAATTCGAGTAATGCGTGATCTAGCGGACGTTCCACTTGTTGAGGCAATTAAAA
This sequence comes from Candidatus Poribacteria bacterium, assembly GCA_002697225.1. The sequence continues at coordinate 12,699 of NZUQ01000131.1, read as the reverse complement.
TGGCCAGTCTTGTACCAGCGAGGATTATCGGTGTTGACGATCAACTTGGAAGCCTCGAAGTTGGTAAAATTGCAGACCTGGTCTTATTCAATCAAACTATTGACGTTCACAAAGTGATCATCAATGGTAAGCTCATAGAAAGTATTTGACTATAATTACCATAATTTTGCAAAATCTACGTTTGCAAATCTACCAAAGATGAATCAAGGCCAATTTAGAATTCCTTCTGTTTTTAATCATTACCGAAATATTGATCGAACCCCCATTTTTTCACTAGTACTCACTGCAGCTTTCCTAGTTGTCGGTGGAACTGGAGCAATCTATCATGAAATGTGGCGTGACGAGATCCAAGCATGGCTATTGGCTCGTGACAGTACTGGCCCAATAGATCTCCTAAGCCACATGAAGTACGAAGGACACCCTCCATTGTGGCATCTATTATTGATGCCTTTGACCTGGATCACGCACGCACCAGAAAGTATGCAGGTAGTACATCTGCTGATAGCCGCTACAACCGTCTTCCTCTTCGCTCGATATTCGCCTTTTACGCCGTTGCAGAAAATTCTCTTTTCNTTTGGATATTTCGTNNTTTACGAATACGGAATTNTTTGCCGAAACTACGGAATCGGATTGNTATTGATCTGTATTTTCTGCATCTTGTTCCNANANCGATATCANNNAATNATTNCAATNAGNATTTCCNTGTTTCTAACCAGTCACACCAGTGTCCATGCCTTAATNATTGTNATTTGTATTGCAATTGGNCTTGGCCTCGAATACATATTCAANCGAAAACANTTGGTTGANANTNNAGACACTATCGAAAGGNAAATCTGGGTGGGGTTCGGCATAATGGGNNTCGGCATACTAACAGCCGTATTNCAACTTAATCCGCCACCAGACACTGGATTTGCTGTCGGNTGGAAAACAAATTTTGATNTCAACCANCTGAAAAANGTNATCAANATAATAACNCGAGCGTATTTNCCTATTCCNGNAACNCAAANGCATTTCTGGGGNTCTCGTTGGATTGAGNANNTTCCANNCATACAAAACTGGAATCTAGGAATCTCGATTGTCATATTNACCTGGACTATAGTCTCACTACTCAGAAAACCAACCGCTTTACTAATCTATATTTNAGCCATGTTAGGACTGCTAGTNTTCTTTTACACGAAATATTTTGGAGGTATTCGACATCACGGCTTTCTATTCATTGCTTTTTTGATGGTCACCTGGATATCCCATGATTGTGATCAGATGCTTTTTTTTAAACCGTTCAACAGCCTATGTCACTGGTGGGAAAAGTCGATTTCCCCAATTCTCACCCTGATTTTACTGGCACATACGTTTGGAGGGATTCGTGCTGTTCGCCTAGATCAGGAACACGTTTTTTCTCATGGCAAGCAGACAGCACAATACATCATCGAACAAAACATGAATTCAATACCTATTATCGGTGACATGGATTACGCAGTTAGCACAGTGGTTGGGTATCTTGAAAATCCCAAGCAGATCTACTACATGCGTGGCAATCGCCCAGGCTCATTTGTCAGATGGGATAGCAAACGTACAAATGGAGTTTCAGATGAACAGGTGATTCAAAAAGCCAAGGATCTTCAGAAGGATCAAGTCTTAATTATCCTCAACCGAGGCCTGCCCGACCTCTTAACAAAACAGAACGGAATCAAAAAAATCAGCCATTTTACTGGCTCAACAATCGGTGACGAAGGATTCTATCTTTACTTGTTGGAAACTTCTCCATAAATAACGGGACAATGGCTATAGTCATCAATACGCGCGGTCAAACCTTGACGTTTACCATCGACGGGACGTGACTTTTCGGTACGAAGATGAATAGCAAAACTGCGTCTCATGTTATTTGACAGGTTTGGACCACTACCATGAAAAGTCAAGTTATCGTGAAAACTAACCCCTCCGGGTGGAAGAATAGCCGCCACCTCTTCCCACTTTTCCCCTTCCGGCACTTGAATGGCAGACTGCTGTGCCTGATGGTCTTGACCATAAAAATCGCTGCCCTCCAAAACTCCCCATTTAGACGAACCGCGAAGAAATTTCATCGGCCCGCAATCGACAGTCACATCACTGACTGCTACCCATGCAGTGAAGAGTTGGCTGCCTTGCTCCCAACTCCCCCAATAATTTCGGTCTTGGTGCCAACCAATATTAGTTTGGGCATCTGGATCAGCGGGTGGTTTACCCAGTAACTGTACCCACCATACCTGCACCCACTCAGCACCAGTTAACTCTGCCGCCAACTCACCAATTGCTGGATAACTGACCAAATCCATAATCGCTCGATTGGCAAATTGCGGCATCTCAATCTTACATAGTTTCTTAGGATCATCCCCTGGATTCCAATACGATGAATGTGGTGGGCTACCAGTTTCGTAATGTCCTTCACGAAGTTGATCCATCCCTTGGCTCGCCTGTTGAACTAGATCCAGTGGAATGATAGGATCTGTCTGAATAAAAAACCCGTCTACTTGATACTGTTCCCAATGACTTCTCGTTTTCCTTTGCGACATGCTTAAAACTCCTGCGCGTTAAATTTCTCCCAGACCTCATCAGACAATGGCGTAGCAGCCGCAGTTAAGTTGGNTTCAAGTTGCTCAATATTNAGGGACCCAATATTATTACCGTGTACCCGTTGATCCCGCAAACAGAACTGTAATGCAAGCTGAATCAAGCTAACGTCATGTTCTTGNCACCACAACCAAATTTTTCTAGCNGGGANCAAATCAGGATCGTTTTNCCATCGCCCCTTTTCAACTTCGGCATCGATATTAACTCCTGTCAACAAACCACGAAGGATTGACCAACCATTCATGACACCAATATCCGCTTGATGTGCGGCCGGAAGAACAGTCTCCGCTGCAGTTTGACGAACCAAGTTAAAATCGTTAAAACAAAGGAGAAAATCAACCTCTCCAGTCGCAATTGTTTTAGCATGAAAATCGTGCGGACGCATACCGTAACCGACGTTGCGTACCAATCCACGGGCTTTACATTCCAGGAGACCTTCAAGTGATCCNCCTTTCTCTAGCGTCGGCTCAATTTCAGGTGGATCATGAATCATCATGCCATCGAAGTGGTCAATCCCCATATGTTCCAGTTGATCCTCCACATCAGCNATAGTCCGTTCCGCCGAATAATCCGGACGACCTGAGCCGTAACCACCCCACTTTTCAGCAGAATGGTGGCAAACCCTTGCTGTAATGATGACTTCTTCTCGTGCAACCTCTTTCATGGCTAAACCCAGCTTTCGCTGAGAATCNCCGTAGCATCGAGCTGTATCAAAATGATTCGCTCCCAANCTGATTGCGTGCTTAATTAGCTCAACTGCTTTTTCGTCTTCAACGAAGCCAAAGTGGTTTCCAAACCCTTGTGTTCCAAATGGGACAACCGGAATCATGAGTTCCGTCCGTCCCAATCGACGACGAGGTAAGGTAGAGATACTATTTTTCGACATTAAACACCTTTTCAAAATNCAATTTTATTCATTCTCTTCTAGAACCAATCCAGAGTCAAGTAAAATTTATGAACAACATATTTGGTGCGTGTCCATTAAACCTAGTATACTATAATCATAATATCGGTTTTGGCTCAGATATCAGGTAACCAAACACTTAATTTTTTACTTTGTAGAACTCATAATATGAATATCCAACCAGCCCTACATCTCCACCAGAAAACTNACGATGAAATGACNAGGCGAAGATTTCTAAAAAAATCATCGACACTTGCCGCTGGCACCTGCGTTGTGACCATCATAGGTTGCAGTAGTGAGGACGACCCGGGTCTAATACAATCGCCCCTGAAAGAACAAACTTCTACAAAGAAACCTACTGGAGAAGAAACACCCATTACCGATCCTGTTGCTGAAGCCCCCAAGGGCCCATCAGTAAAAATGAGTAACCAGTTAAAAAAAGTTGGCGGCAACCAGCAGGTTGCAGACAAAGCAGTACTAAAAGCGCTTGGGGTAAAAGAGACAATCCTGCTAGTCAGAGCCGACAAAAACACTGTCTACGCCAATACTATCAATTGTACTCATCAGGGAGAACCAGTTAAATATGATGAAGATCAAAAACTACTGATCTGTCCTCTCCACGGGTCTCGCTTTAAGTTGACGGGGGAGGTCACCCAAGGACCAGCCGACCGACCGTTGGTACATTTTAAAGCAACCATCAATGGTGATATGGTTGCTTTGGAAAACCTATAGCCCTGAAATTAAGGAAGAGCGAATTATGCCAAAAACTCTCGATCAGTTACCAGTAAAAATACTCGCCATCGGTGCAGGTGGTCTGCAAAGAGCATTAACCCATGAATTTGTCCATCAACTTAATCAACATGAAATCTATCATGGAGGTATTTTTATCGGTCAACCCCGCGGCTCAGAAAAGGCGGAGGCCTTCAACCAACAGCAAGGAATTTACCATGTTGTGGTCTTTGATCTTGAAGGTATCAAGGACATTCAGCGGATTGAGAGCGTGGTGGGCGCCACCACACTCGCTTCAGAATCAGGGCGTGAAGTCTTTTATGCCCATACTGAAACGGAACTTGACCTTATCCTAGTGGGCGTAACCGANGCAGGTATCGCCCCAGGTGAGATGGCGATGGATGTGCTCGATGAAACGTTGTTTCGATATTTTAGCCNCCACGGGATAGACAGCACCATCTGTGTCATCAACACCGATAATATCCGAAACAACGGCNATATTATACAGAACATTCTGATCAACGAGTATCCACTAAGGTCAACTGAATATAGTGATTGGTTGTCACAAAATGTCGGATTTCTTGACGAAATGGGAGATCGGATCGTCCCGCAATCCCACGATGTACCGGAAGAAATGCANCAGGAAGCGGCTGAACGCATCGGCCGGCAGGATNAACTGATTACCTATACAGAGAAGATGCCATCAATATGCTTGGTTATCCAAGACGAACATCAGATGTTGCGCGTACCGTTCGCTGACTTAACAGACTCAGGCGTTGTGGTCACAATGGAAAGTATCGATTCTCATCACGACTGGAAATTACTGTTAATCAACTCGGTTCATATTCCAGGCATAACACACAAAGGGATGTTATCAGGAATTGAAATGGTTAATGATGCCGCCAACCATGGCGTTTTTGGTCCCCATCTCGAGCGACTGATGGATGGATATGCCAGNATTGTCGATGCGGACATCCCCATTCCTGGCCGTAGCGCACACAATTACAGCTTGGAATTTATCAATCGAATCCGCCANATGAGAGATAGCAACGCTAGAATCAATATCATTGAAACGATAAAGTTGCGCGAACGTGCTGCTGACATCATTAAATCGCCTAACTACCATAGCGCAACAGATTCCTTCAAAGATGAATTCGCCTATTCAGTCGCTACTGTCCTACGTTTCCTAACACCTGTAAACACCAATGATCAAACATACACTGGAAAAACTGACCTTGGCATCAACTATGAGATTAAAGATCCAAACCGAGCGATTCAAGACACGTTAAACGGGGCATTTGGTACCAACTTATCAGACGTTGAAACTCGAATGCAACAAATATTCGCAAACACAAACCACTGGACACCGCCATCAGGAACTCAGCAGGTTGATCTAAGCAAAAATCAGGATTTCATGACGAGGATCAACAGATTTTATCATAAGCTGGTTAATGGAGAAACGTGCCTCAGTCTATTAGAACAAATCTCACCATAGTCTGCACTTTCGACATGATCGATATCCAATCTCAAAACACATCGCTATCAAATTGGAAGCAACCACATTGCTTAAAGGAAATCAGGGAGAACCAACCATGTTAATTTCAGTGGATCAGATCAACCAATATCATAATGACGGTTTTCTCATAGTAGAAAATCTGCTGACCGACCAAGAAGTTTCAGATTTTCTTAATCACGAATCCAAACCTAAACCTGAAGATTGGCAAAAAGGGCTCCGTACACATACTACTGATCCACAATGGCAATACTTGGCTACCCACCCAAACATTACAGGTATTACCCGCCAACTTCTTAACGACGATTCCCAAATTGTCCAAAGCATGTATCTCAACAAAAAACCGGATGGGGGTCAAGGCATAGCCATACATCAGGATACACTTTACATCAAGAATGAACCCAATACGCTGATGGCCTGTTGGGTTGCTATGGATGACACGGATCCGGAAAACGGTGGCTTGTGCGTTGTTCCCGGCAGTCATCTTAAAGGTTTGCAAAGTGCTAATAAGAATCTCAACAGTTCAGAACACGTCAGTTGGGAAACGGATTATGAAATGCAAGACCAGAATGGACAACAATGGACAGAGCGTTTACACTCATTTGAAATGGATGACGTCGAACCAGACGAAATCCTGAAGTTAACGGTCCCTCGCGGTGGAGGTGTTTTCTTTACTGGATTGACAATTCATGGTTCCTACGCTAATCGATCCCTCGATCGCATACGTAGAGCCTTTGCCATCCACTACGTTAAAAATGGCACCTGGGTTTTTCGAACAGACATTCAAGAATTGACTCCATCCTTACGCTAAAGTATCTCTACATAGCTTCCGAAAACAAAATCCGTTGTAATGCACTTGAATAAAACCTCTAACACAAAGTTCAAGCATATTCTTTAAACTTTTTTGAACACCCAAAGAACATCACGTACATTTAAACTTAACAACAATAAATATATTTTCTTGACATTTTCAATATATTGCACTGCAATATCTTTTGTTCTTCAGGAGTAGAAGATAATCTTCCACTAAATTAACAATTTCTTCTGAAACACTAATTTAGAGCAAAATAAATTCTAAACTTAAGGGAAAGTAAGATGCCATATTTGAGAATCTTGATTATGGGCTTGATGATAGCCGTTTTCAGCCTACATGCCATAGCCCAGAAAGATGCTTGNGTGCTTTATTTCACTTTTAGCGAAAATGCCGGNAAGACCGTCAAAGATGAATCCGATAATAGGAANGATGGNAAAATAAAAGGNGGTGNCAAATGGGCTAAGGGAAAATANGGAACGGCTTTNGAGTTCGGCGGCAAAGTAGGCGACTTCGTCGAGGTGGCGGATAGCGCNACCTTGAATCCAGCCAAAGAAATTTCCTANATGGCNTGGTTCATGTCCGACAAGTACGATAATACGCGCGGCATNATCTCTAAATANTGGGGACCTGGNGGTCAGCGCACCTACAATTTNCGCCTGCACCATGATCTCGCGGGCGCCCTTTCAACTGANGTTTCATCCAATGGTCAGTTTCAGCNAGGAGTTAGCGTTACTGATGTCCATAGCGAAGCAGTTCTGAAGGATGGTCAATGGCATCATGCCGCCATCAGTTTTAAAGGGGGNGATTTTCTCAGGATGTATGTAGATGGCANACTAGCCAACGACAGCAAAGCCACGGCAACCAAAACCCTGTTTGATAACGAGACTACCTTAAAAATCGGACAAGACTTCAATGAAGATGCTAAACGCTTCTTCATTGGAGTCATTGATGAGGTGGCCATCTTTAATCGCGCTTTAAACGAAGCCGAAATCAAAACTGTCATGAAAGGTGACTTCATGGCGGTTGACCCTACTGGACGCTTATCCATCACTTGGGCTAAACTAAAGCGGCAGTTGCACTAGAATAAATTTCGATATCTGGGATTAAGATGCTGACTCGTGCCCAAACCGATTATTACCGAGAAAATGGATTTCTGGTCCTGAAACAGTTGCTGCCAGAAACCGAAATCGAGATGCTTCGACAGGAACTGAATTGGATGATTAATTCGGCACCAATTCATCTCGGAGCCAGCGAAAACCGTTACAACCGAGTGGTTGAACATCCCGAAGACTATGCGTTTACAGTTCTGGATCCAGATAGTGGACATCAAGTTATCAATCGCATCAGTAACCCGCTGGCGCGGTCGAAGGTGATATTGAGAACCTACGGCCATCCAAAATTGCTTCAAGCGGTGACCTCCCTGTACGGTTCCGATTTTGTACCNTTTGCCGAATCAATTGTCATCAAAATGCCCGNAAATGGGGCCTCGTTTGAATGGCACCAAGATGGTAACTTCAAAACGGGCGTTCAGCCGGTACGCGGTGTCAATTTCGGAATTTATCTTTACCCTTCAACACAGGATAACGGATGTCTGCACGTNATTCCAAAATCGCATCNTTGGGGTCAGNCCAANCTGAAATCGATGGTCGAAAAGCATGGCCCACNNCTTCCCNATTCGATTCCAGTACCNGNTNAAGCNGGTGATGNCATCGTACACNATCGCAACCTGATCCACGGGTCTTTCACCAATACCTCCCCAGACCTACGCATCACCGTCTACTTCGGTTACCATCGTCGTGATACGGTTGTGGATGTCTTTACACCCGAACACGTNCGTCANCGGNAACAAGTGATCTGGCTGGCTGTCCAGCATCGGGCTGAATCCAATCTTGTTACTGAAGAAGAAGATGGTCTACCTATGGTTGCTGACGAACAACCATTTTCTCTNGNCCAATTCCAGTCAGAGATTAGCCACTTTTCGCTAGAAGAAAAANCCAAAATTCTACGTGCGCCTCCGTTGGCAATTTAGAGTCAGCACCCNCCGACTCGGCCCACTCANCCTTCACCTCTTTACAGTTGATAGCTGGCTCTTNTAACTTATTAGCCCAGCGGTGCCTTTATTTGCCAACTTTCCTAACTAAAAATCCGATTCTACTATAATTAATTGCCTAAAGAAAACAGCTATGCAAACTGCGACTAACCGGATTTCTTCTGGCATTACGCTTCGAGTGATGATCATTGGCTTGATTGTACTCTTTTTTAACTTCCGGTGGATGATTGAAGTTGAAGCCATGCGCGAATCTCCACGCGCCTACTTTATTTACATCGTCCCCTTCGTCAACGTTGTTTTCATCCTGTTTTTTTTCTCACTTTTGAACTTGCTTAGCGGGAAATTTGCCCCACAGCTGNAGTTGGCTTCCAGTGAACTAATGGCCTTGTACGTCATCCTAAGCTTATCTTCGAGCTATTGTACCCATGCCTTACTTCAAATACTCCTGTCGATTATGGGCCACGCCTACTGGTTTGCCACACCAGAAAATGAGTGGGAACAGTTATTGTGGAGATATCTACCACACTGGCTAACAGTGAGTGACAGAGAAGTNCTTCAGGGATTCTATGAAGGAGAATCCACCCTCTATTCCATCCAAAACCTAAAGGCATGGACGGGCCCACTGTTGAGTTGGGGCGCCTTTATTTTCGCGCTTTCTTTGGTAATGTTCTGCTTTAACCTAATCTTCCGGCGGCAATGGATCGAAAAAGAGAAATTGGCCTATCCAACCATCCAATTGCCGCTAGCNATCGTCACCCAAACCTCCCACTTTCTCAAAACCACCTTGCTTTGGATAGGATTCACCTTGGCAGGAACCCTCACCATGTTCAATAACCTCAACTTCCTTGAGCCGACAATTCCAGCTATTCAACTAAGNGGNAGCCTATCACCTTTTCTGAGCCAAAAGCCATGGAGCGATATTGGATCACTTCAAATTGTCATGCCCCCNTATGTCTTAGCCATCTGTTTCCTAATTCCGNTGGAGTTAGCTTTTTCATGCTGTTTTTTCTACTTTTTTCTGAAGTNTCAGTATTTGGTCACCAGTATGATAGGCTGGCGTCAAATCCCCTCGTTCCCATTTGCNAACGAGCAAGCGATGGGGGCTGCACTGAGTTTNTTTGTCCTTNTTTTTTGGCTAAACCGAAAGTATCTACTGGNAATTTGGGACGGATTNAGGCCTGATTTAAAATCCGAGAATAAAGAACCNATCCCCTTGAAACTGGCAATTGGGGGGCTGATTGGAGGGCTNTTATTTCTCTTGTTTTTTTCAGTTCGGGCAGGGATGTCCCTGTTTCTATCAGTAACACTTTTGACCACATATCTAGCCCTAATCTTCGTCGTAACCAGAATCCGAGCCCAACTTGGATTTCCCAGACACGACTTGCAACATATATTCCCACATTATCTTCTGGTCAAATCCATTGGCACACGCCATCTNAGACCATCATCATTAGCAATTCTGTCCCTGTATCATTGGTTTAACCGCTCTTTCTCCGCAACTCCAATGCCACATCAACTGGAGGGCTTTAAAATTGCTGAGCGTGTCGGAATCTCGAATCGAAGAATGTTATTGTTGATGGTGGGTACAACGGCGGTGGCGATCATTGGAACCTTCTGGATGTTTCTGTCTCTCTATTACCAACGAGGAGCGGACACACCCTATGTCGGTTACTGGGCATCTGGTTATGGTCGAGAGGTCTTTACTCGNNTAGAATCCCTACTTCTCTACCCGAAAGAGGCTAACCTAATGGCAGCCGGATTCATTCTCAGCGGTGCAATTTTCGCGGCCGGACTGACGCTGATGCGTTTGCGTTTCATTTGGTGGCCGTTTCACCCNCTAGGGTACATTTTGGCGCCAACGCANGGAATAGGGGTCTTGTGGTTCTGTCTTCTAGTCAGTTTAATTATAAAGTCGATTATCTTCAAATACGGCGGGATGAAACTGTACCGGAGAGNTTTGCCCTTTTTCTATGGCCTATTTCTGGGAGATGTGGTGATTGGTTGTATTTGGTATTTGCTGGGCTGGAAATTCGATCTATTTGTTTACCCTTTTAGTAAGGGATATTAATCTCAACTAATAGGTTAGAAGTATGGGTTAGTAACTACAGGTGGGATGGATATAGCACTAAGTGTGCTAGGGGATAAATACAAGTAAAATATCTACNCAGCTAATGTAATATACGATATATTAGGATAAAATTCTCAGAATGAAGGTAGAAAGGAAAATTACTACACGAAGGATTCACTTCACTTCTGTATCAACTCGATCAGAAATGAGCACTCCTNCACGAGACCAATGATCCTTCTCTACNTCTTCGATGACAACCATNGTACCATCTGGTTTGGCATCACANATATCAACCATTGCATCGGTAATAGCTTGAACCAATTGACGCTTTTGATCCTGATTCCTACCTTTCAACATCTTAACCGTAATAAAAGGCATATTCATCCCCTATAATATAAATTTGCATAGTAGTCCATTCATGATTGACCCTCTTAGCATGCGCCACTTGTGTTTTTATTCAGTCTTATACGCATGCCCATTTAAGTTTCCACTTCCTTATTACTATACGTTCCATCTCCTCCGTTGTTATTCTGTCCATTAGCGCCCTCCTGTATCCCTCGTTATCTAGGTACTTTTCTCGGTTGNCTGACATGAGTGGAGANGTTTATTGTATTTTAGTTTTTAACTTAAATACAGAATTGAGAATTAGTNGCTTCCCTCATTGACCNAAATCTGGAGATATGATGCTTTTGGTGTGACCGTATGATGCNNNNTCGGATAACTCCTGTGTCTCNGGTGNNAGTCTCTCCCAAACNTCCTCNGNAAAAGGATNCTTGCGNCCACNGTCNTNTGAGAAATACTGTGTTNTGTAGCGTAGAATCAANAATCTACGATCCCGGTCAGTTGGNTTCCANATCCGCACNCCATGTACCGTCAGTTCTGAGAGAATAACAACATCACCCGCCTTAGGTGTTACATTGACCAATGCCGGATGAAGTGGTTCATTAGAATCTTCCAGATCTTGGAAAAAGATACCATCAGGATCGGTGTGAGATTTTTGTGGGCGTTCAAATTCGCTCTTATGTGAACCGGGTAACACAACCACCCCACCATCACCAGGATTAACATCAGTAAAATAGAAAAAACAGATGAAGTCATTACAATGGATATGGCCGTCTTTGACACCATAACGTCGTGTCTGCCAGCCACAATCTTCACGAGCACAATGTAGCCTTGTCATTTTTTGATTATGATACAGATTAACGATGAGTGACCCTCGACTGAAACGAGGTTTACCTCCGGTTAACTCGCTGATTATCGGGCGAGTGACCGGAGGTCAGGTTAAGGATTCCAGCGATTTATCAGCTGAAAAGCCGTTTGAGAAAGCTGTATCTCCGTTTCCTGCTCCGGCAGAATTGTTACGTGCTATGCCCAGAGGTAATTTATCAGATGGCATTTCCAATAAACGATCGATTGCGGCTTGTGCCTTGCTAAGCTCATCTGTTGCCAAGACATCTTTTAGATGGAGATATCCATTGAGATCAAATAAGTATTTCTGTTTTGCATTCATGGTATTTTCAATCCTTTTCGTTCCTGATAATAACCAATTAGATATGTTAAACTGATCAGTGCTTCTAACTACTACTTCTTTCTCATCTTCAGAATAAACTTCAAAAGCAAACATCACCAGTAACACAACAACTAATCTGCTAACCACAACATAGTCTTGTATTTAAGTCTGTAAGTAAAATACAACACGATCAAGCTATAGCTGGATTCTTACTGCGACTTAAGTTTATATGTTTAAAACATTCAACTTAAATACAACATTTAAAGAAAAACCCACTACCCTTAAATCACATTGGCCGTAGGACGTAAAGGTTATAAACAGACTTTTGTCTGCTCTACTCTTCTTCATAATCAAGGAATCTATCCTTTGAGTCATCCGAAGATACAACCAAATATTTCCACTTATCCTTCCCTTTTTTCTCATTGATTCAGATTCAGAATGGGGAACGACCTGTTTTATCAATAAATCCATATTTACCATCTTTTTCGACTTCACATAATCCTT
>NZUQ01000130.1 GCA_002697225.1 Candidatus Poribacteria bacterium | reverse complement strand
GTTAAGTCCCCAGTGATGTTGAGAGCTGTGGAATCTGAACTTACGTGTCCTATATCCCCTTCTAACCTCAAAGCTTTGTTTTGTGAAAAAACGATAGTTGGGCATATGAGACCAATAATCAAAACAAAAAAGATTAAGCGTTTCATGATCAAGATTTTTTATTCCCCTACTGTAATTTTATCTATTACTTGATTCCTAATAGGATTAACACGCACTTTGTGTATTATATAGAAAAAAAGAATAATAATAAGTATAACATAGCAATCAATAGGGTTTCATATTTAACCAGTAAAGAGATAACTGTTAGGGTAGTATATAGTGAACTAGGTATTCTATTGAGACCTTGGTTGGAGATAAGAATCGGATATGTCAGTTCATACGAGTAGTATCTCATCGAGAGCCGTATTTATTGGTCTTATATGTGCTGCGCTAGAGTGTTTGATTGCTCCCTATAATGATTTCGTGATTCGGAACGTGTTTTTGGCTGGGGGGCATTTCCCCGTTGGGCCTTTTTTTGTTTTAGCGATTTTGATCCTGATCGGAAATTCAATCCTAAAAAAGATCCATCCGTCAACTGTTCTAACAGCGTCGGAATTAGTCACCATTTGGTGCATTATGGCAGCAGCATCTGGTATCCCTTCAACTGGAATGATGCGGCATGCGCTCCGCCCATTGGTAGCATACCAATATTTCGCTACTCCGGAAAATGATTGGTTAGCACTCTTTCACCAATACATTCCAGATTGGCGGGTTGTTCGGGACGTTGGTGCAATCAAATCTTTTTATGAGGGAATTTCGGAAGGAGAGCAGGTTCCTTGGGGGGCATGGGGCATTCCGCTTGGTGTATGGACAGTTTATGTGTTGGTACTATACTTTGTAGTGATATGTCTGTCAGCACTTTTGCGGAAACAATGGGTTGAAATCGAGCGTTGTACTTTTCCATTAATCCAACTGCCGGTTGAAATAGCATCCCATCCATTTGGCGACAAAAAATCACTTTTCAAAAACAAAGTCCTGTGGATTGGGTTCAGTATTCCCGTTCTTATTCATACTATGAACGGACTGCACACTTTTTTTCCCCATTTCCCACAATTTCCTGTCAGATACTGGCTTGACCCTCATCTGATTGGCCGTCCTTGGAGTGCACTGAAACCGTTTCAAATCACGCTTTTTTTGTCAATGGTAGGGTTCAGTTATTTACTAGCTCTTGAGGTTTCTTTCAGCTTGTGGTTTTTCTTTTTATTTTATAAAGCCCAATGTTTGATTGGATCGATGCTTGGTTTTCACATTGAAAAGGGGCCGGGAGTTCAATGGACAGCTTATTCCTTCAGTGCCTCTCAAGAGATTGGCGCCTGTGCAACTTTTATCATATACACTTTATGGAAATCCAAACATCACTTCAAAAGTATACTTCAAAGTTTAGTGGGAACAGATTCAAAAATGGATGATGAATCTGCATCTCTCCGTTGGGGAGCTTGTGGTTTACTGGGAGGTGTATTAACCCTCGTTTTTCTTAACCATATAATGGGTATGTCTCTTGGATTTTCCTTCATATTTGTTTTGGTCTTGTTAGGGATTTATATTGGTTTGACGTGGCAGGTAATTCATGGTGGAATTCCTTTCGTTAATCCGTCGTATTCAGCCCACTATGTACTTTTCACCACTATGGGATCGAAACGAATCACTCCTTCGACTATGACCTCTCTCTTTATGCACCCAGTTTCTCTCACCCGTGATCTCCGTGAAATTATGATGCCCTATGTAATGAATGGGCTTAAAGCGGCGGATGAAGTCAAAGTTAAACGGCGAGGGATGTTACTTGGTATGGCGAGTGCTATGGTGATTGGTCTGATTGTATCTTCCTATTCAACCCTAAGGATTAGTTATCAGTACCGAGCACCCTACACGGGTGGGGCCGGTGACATGCGATGGCTGACCTCCGTATTAGTTGGAACTGACAGCGGAACAGACTGGATTAATACCGGTTTTATGGCCTTCGGTAGCCTATTTATGATGTTGTTGATGTTGTTACGACGTTTCTTTCTTTGGTGGCCTCTACATCCGATTGGTTACACTATGCTGAGTTCTTGGGCCTCTTTCAAGCTTTGGTTCTCGATTTTATTGGGTTGGATGATGAAGTACGGTATTGTTAAATATGGCGGGCTGCGAGCTTATCGTCAAGCACGGCCCATCTTTCTTGGGCTGGTATTGGGTGAAATGATCTGCGCTGGAATTTGGGCTATTATCGGTATGGCTACTGGAGTTAGTACTGGGTATAGGATTCTATTAGACTAAGTTGTTACAGAACTAGTCTTTGAATTTCCTTTCTTATCTCATTGTTGTGTTTCCTCAACCACGGTTATTTGTTGATTGACCGATATGTTTTCTAATCGTTGTACAGAACCACTTGGCCAATATATCGTTAGAGACTCAATCTTTTGATATTGTCCTATACCAAAAGTCACTCGTGGATCATGACTGGACAGGTAGCCTGAACTTGACCGTGTTTCCTTTGTTATAGATAGGTTCCCCATTTGTAGTGTCATCCTTGCTCCAAAACCATTTCGGTTGTTTCGTACACCAACAACTTTGATTTGTAACCAGTTATTTGATTTTTCCTGATTAGATGTTTGATTACGATATAGCTTGGCAGGTTGGTTTAGCTGAGTAACCAATAGATCGACATCCCCATCATTATCATAGTCAGCAAAGATCGATCCGCGACTGATTTTTTCTTCGGTTAAAAATCCTTTTTCTAATTCAGGCGATATCTGGACGAATTTTCCGAGGCCATCATTCTGAAACAGCTGGTTCCTCTGACCATAGGTCAGCAGGTCGGACCTATGGTGGATATGTTCAGTTACGTGTCCATTGGCTACAAATATATCCAGGTCACTATCATTATCGTAATCGAAAAACCCAGTGCCAAATCCGACGGGAAGGTAAGTTGGGTCTCCCAGATTAACTTCGTAGATTGTGTCCGTGAAGGTACCGTCTCCGTTGTTATAAAAAAGATAGTTTGGCGTGCCGTCGTTGGCAACGTATAGATCGGTGAATCCGTCATTATTCAAATCTGAGGCAATGACGCCTAAACCTTTGCCTTGAAAAGGACCGCCCTGATCGTTAATTCCAGCGGTTTTGGTGACATCCGTAAAGGTACCGTCTCCATTATTACGGTAAAGTTGATCTGAGGCTCCTTCATAATACCTTAAGTTGCAATAGTCTTGGTAACCGAATTCGATGCATGGTTGATAAGTTTGGTCTAATCGATAGTAGACATAGTTAACGACATATAAATCAAGATAGCCGTCAAGATCATAGTCAAAGAAAGTTGCACTACTACTCCACAGTGTGGATCCTATGCCTGATAACTCAGTTGTGTCTGTGAAGGTACCGTCCCCGTTGTTTCGATACAGGTGGTTAGCCCCCAAGCTAGTGATATATAGGTCTTGGTCACTGTCATTATCGTAATCTGCAGCGACAACACCGTGATTGTAACCACTAAGAGTATCCAAATTTGATTGTTCCGTAACATCTGTAAAAGTGCCATCCCCGTTGTTCCGATAGAGTACATTCTTATATGGTGTATTCGCTATTGTACTATGGATTGATCCGCTATTAACCAAGAACAGGTCAAGATTATCATCGTTATCATAATCGAAGAAAGCACCGCCAGCACCCAGTGTTTCAGGAAGATGATATGCTCCGTCGGCACCATTGGTATGTGTGAAAGCTATACCTGCGGATTTTGTCACTTCGACGAAGTGTGGTGAAATTGGATCAACACCAATGTGAAAAATCAAAATGGAAAGGATGATGCACGTCATAAAAATTTTGTGAGGAGAAGATTAAAATGGTTGGTCAATGTGCATCAGACAAAGCTGCTGAAATTTTTAATACTACTGTTGGGAGGAAAGCTGCTGGTAAAGTTGGTATTCGGACTCCGCTTTTTTTGTGTATCCAAGTACATGGTATGTTTTGGAAAGGTTTAAGTGAAAACTGGGGTTATCGGGTTCTATTTGCACAGCTTTTTGAAAATCCTGATGGGCTTGCTCAAAGTCTTCCATTTTGACATGGGCGTACCCTAAATTGTTCCAATAGGTTGTATTCTGGGGATTGTCTTCAAGTAACAGTTTGTAAATCTTAACTGCTTTGAAATAAGCTTTTTTTTGTACATAGAGTTTCCCTAAAGATTCGTATACTTCGGGGATTTCAATGCTTAGATCAATACAGATTTTAAAAGCATTTTCGGCTACATCCCAGTTTTGCCGTTTTAATTCTAAAGTTCCCAAATGGAACCAGGCATCAAAGTCATCTGGAACTTCGCGCACCATTCGTTTTAATGGCTCAAGATCTGCATTTTCTTGTCGGCGTTGTTCAAACATACTAAGCATTTTTTTACCTTCGGTTACTCTGCCTATCTGTAGATAGCAATTAGCTAGATGGAAGTAGGCTAAAGCATCAAAAGGATTTGTATCAACAACTATCTTTAGGTGCTGTATGGCGTCCTCTATTTCTCTCTGCTGGAAATAAGCACGTCCCAGCAATAAATGCAATTGAACCATATCTTGGTCTATTGCTGTTTTTCGAAACAGTACCTTTTTCTCGGTGAGGGGCTGGAGTAGGTCAATTACTTCCTTGACATTATTGGTTTGTAAATAGGCCTTACCCAACAGTAGTCGGACATCTTCGTAGTTTGGATTTTGCTGTACCACATACAGCAAAAGTGGAATGGCTTTCTCCGTTTGTGCCATTTCGTTTAAGTAGATCTTTCCTAGCTGATATTTGACTGTGGTTTCATCCGGAAGATATACCGTGGCCAGTTTCAGATATTCTTCCGCCTTCTTCCACTGTCGCTTTGATACGTTGGCTAATCCTAGATAGTGGTATGCTTCTCCTGAAGATGGATCTTTTTCAACCATATGTTGAAGAATTTCAATCGCTTTCTCCCTTTCGTTTTTGTTAGAGAGTTTATCTACAGTTTGCTGAAGAAGGGATGTTGTGTTACCGGTGGTTACATCTGCGTAGATGACTAGACTAGTCAAGAAAAAAAAGTAGAACCCTGAGTTCAAGAGAGCATAAGACAAAACAGATTTTTTGGTGACCTGATTTATATCCCATATATACAATTGTGTCATTCTTCAACAGACGATCTGTCCTTGACAGCACCCCAGTAACTAGCCAACTTATCTTTAGGTTTAACCACCACCAGCCAGTTGTTTGACCCATTGGCGAAATTCCCTTTGACTTCCGCTGGTTTCAGCGCGATTATAAACCCGAACATCGTCGAGCATACCGGCGAAAAATTCGTTACTTTGGCCTTTGGCGGTGATTCCAATACCCGCATTTTCCATTTGCGCGTTGTGCTGAGATAATAATATTATACATATTGGTATTTACTTAAATTGTAATTATGCTGAAGGTTTAATTTTTTCTCTCACTCTCGGGTCAACCTGCTGTTGTATGAGCATTCTTTCCATACCCGCTCGTTGTTCCTCTGTGGCGGTGTCAGGATCATAAAATATCGAGGTATTATAGATGAAATCAAATTCTGTATTTCGTCCATGTCCCGCTGATAGTGCCCGATCACAAACTTGTTGATGTAACCACATTTTAGGTAAAGGAAAACCGTAAGCTGGCCATTTCTGTGGGCCGACTTGGCAATATGAGACATCAGTGAAGTAGCGTGGGTTTTTAGTACCACCCGGCTTGGCTCTTCGGGCATGCAGAAGAGCTGAATGGACAATAACCACTGAACCTGACGGAAGGTTGTCTAGTGTTATTGAGCCGGGGAGATCCTCGGTATAAAATTTGTCACTGAATGCGTTTCGGTGCATTACACTCTGGTGAGATCTTGGAAGTATTAGTAAGTCACCAATTTCACCATTTAGTCCAGTCGGATAATAAAAACAGTGAACCATCAGTTGCTCGCGATCTGTCTGTGGAAACTGCTCATAATCGTGGTGCCAATTGGATGCAACAGTCCCTTCCCCATGACGATTGGCATGTTGATGATGAAAAGCAAAACCATCAGTGCTCATCAGTGCCCGAATCTTGGCTATCATGGGCGGATGAGAGGTCAAGGCTCCTAAATCTGGGAACGAAATGATTCTAGCAGTTCCATTTGCATCACTGTTTCGAGAAGCATACCCACTTGTCCTTTGTTCCAACAATTGGTCGATGTCTCGTGTAAGTCGAGCACAGTGCTCCGTTGAGAGAAAGCTTGGTAAGATGAGGTATCCTTGATGGGAAAAAAAGTTGACCTCAGCGTTGGAGAGCGTCGTGATTTCCGTAGTATTTTTTTTTGGAGCCTTCTTCATTCTGTTTCCTTCTCAATGTGAGTTGGGAATTTCTGTTTGTCTTTAGCACCTAAATTCTTGGCATTACATTTCCTCCACAAACTGGAATGTATACTCCAGTGATGTAACTTGCCAGATCCGAAGCCAAAAATGCGACTACATTCGCGATTTCTTGGTCTGTACCGCGTCGGTTCAAAGGAACCTTGGATTCATAACCTTCTTGCCTTTTTAAACCTGATTGTCTATCCTTGTCACTAATTGTCCAACCAGGAGCAACCTGATTTACTGTTATTTGGTGTTTCCCAACCTCTTTGGCGAGTACACGTAAAACTCCGTCCATGCCGCGTTTACCCGATACATATGCTGATTGTCCCTCAAATGTTTGCATAGCGCATTCCGTATTGATACCGATTACACGTCCATAATTTTCGTCGATCATTGCAGGTACAAATGCCTTAGCCATCAGTACATTGTGTAACACACATGACTGAAACTGGCTTTCGTAATCCTTAATTTCTTGATTTAGCACATTTGTCCAATTGTACTGAATCACCGCATTGTTAACGATAATGTGGGGGACACCAAGTGCTGAGGAAATTTTGTCCCGCATGGTAAATACTTCATCTTGAATCGTTACGTTAGCTTGAACGAGAGTGGTTCGTTTGCCCATAGATTCAACTTCCTTAGCGAGTTCACTCGCCTTTTCTTGGTTTCTTAAATAGTGAATGGCAACGTCTGCACCACAACTCGCTAGCGTACGTACCATGACACGGCCAAGTTCCCCACTCGCACCTGTAACAACAGCAATTTTTCCTGACAAGTTAATCTGTAACATTCCATATCCTAAGTTTTATGTGTTTAATTTAAATATCGATGATTGAATTGACTCGTCGATGTTTTTCCACCCAAATCAGTTATGTAAAATTCCTTTGGCAACAGAGGATTTAATCAGGAGCTTTGCATGGTTCCATAAAACGGCAGATCCATCTTTAATGGGTAGACATCTCTCTAGCACTTGGGATTCTGAGATATGGTTTTTTTGCCAAGTTTTGCCTCCTGTTTCAACGTTCTGTATCAATGGCATCAGTCGATCAACCGCATTAGCAAATTGTGATTCGGGTGTTTCCCTCTCCTCAAACTCTCTCCATAATTGGTGATAAACTTGCTGTTGATCTAAAGGCAAAAGGCTAAATATCCGATTTGCTGCTTCTTCTTCCCGTTTTGCTTTGGTCTCATGTGCTGTCGAATCATAACAGTAAGTATCTCCCGCATCAATCTCTACCAAATCGTGTATCAAGAGCATCAAAATCGTCTTGAGGGTATCTATTTCATTGTTGGCATGTTCAGCCAGTGTCATTACCATCAATGCTAGGTGCCAACTATGTTCGGCAGTATTTTCAAAACGATTGCCATCACAAAGATAATTTCTCCGAATAATGTTTTTGAGTTTGTCGACTTCCTTGAGGAAATCGATCTGTTGTTCAAACCGTATCATAGTTCTAACCTCCAATAGTCTATATTATCTTCCAGTACTTCTTGTTGATTTATCTGAGAGTGGTTTAATTGATCTCATACAAACGCTCCAACGTCATTTCTGATACCCCCCTGTTTTTTTGACAAACTTTCTTTAATTGCGATTATATGTACTACTCATAATTGCGTGAATGTAAACCCTTATGAATTTTAAGTATAAGGAATTGCTTGTTAATTGGGAACACGCGATGCTGACATAATATTGAGAAAATTGCGGAGAAGGCCACTATGAAAAAGTAATGGTTCGAGCCACTTCAAATACATCATTGGGAGGATCATTACGCCATATGAGGTAAACTTCAGAGACATGGAATGTCAGTGGTTGCCACTCTAGCTGAAACTGGGAAAGAAAGTGGTCAAGATTAAGTTTACTCGCTGCTTGACCAACCGAAAGATGGGGCGTAAATCCGTTTTTAAACCGGCGAGTATCATCGCAATCGGGGATGGTTTTCCATAAATCTTTTTGTAGATCCTTAATGGGATTTTGTCTGTGTGAACTTGTTCCTAATGTGCTAGATGGGGGTTGAGGATCTAACCAAATCGTGTATCGCGATCGATGATGAGAGAAAAATCGGAATAGCTTCAAGCAAATCCAAAATGGTGACTGTGATTGGCAGGTTTGACTTAGTTGGTCTGCTACTAAGTCAAACTCTGTTCTAGGACAAAATGGATACATTAAAGTGATATGCGGCATCCATCTCCGGTAGTTAGTGTCATGTTGCTGACGAATCAACTGGATTGATGCCCATATTTCTTTGGGAGGTATTATAACAACAGCAGTTTGATGTGTTTTTTGATGCATTGTTAAACTTCCCCAGATCCGTGGTTATTAGGATTGTTCTCGGTTATCAGAACCTCATTTGATACAAATTCCTAGAGTGTATATGCCATAGTTTGCACGTTTCATATATCCTAATGTATTTATTTCTGCTGTAGGTTAGCCGCTGCAAATTCTGATGGTGGATCGGGTTCATCATGTCGATGAACTTGGCTACCTTCTACATTTGTTCCTAGCATGATTATGTCACAATGTTGATCCCCGAAGTTTCGGAAAATATGATAGTCCCCCGGTGGTTTGTAGATTGAATCCATTGGTT
Organism: Candidatus Poribacteria bacterium; assembly: GCA_002697225.1. Next base: position 36,625 of record NZUQ01000130.1, on the reverse strand, counting down.
CAATTGGATACCATTCTCCTTCGATGTTGATATGACAACTACCTGAAAGTACGAAGAACCACTCCTCTTCTTTGGTATGCATATGGTATTTGGTGTTGGTGCCATTGGGAGGAATACGGGTAATCCGGACTTCAATCTGGTTCATTTCATGCTTCTGCCACAAAGGCTTAAATTCCCCGTACTGTAATTCTTCATGGGGGAAGAACTTCGGTTGCCAAGGCATCTCTTTCGATTTGATGATGTAGTTCATTATTTAATTCCNTATTATAATAATGTTTGCTTTTATTAAAGTAGCATATCCTGATATTATAAATCTATNGTCAATTCTTCGTGCCTTTTTTCAGATCGAAGTTGCATTTACCAAGAGATTCTGCTTGATCGGTGTTTCAATGTGTAATAGATTAGGGAGTAGGTTCATCTCAGAAATGTAGGCATGAGTTTGGATATATTGCCGAGAACAGTAAAATATCCGATTATTTCCCAAGTTTATCGCTCTAGTAAAAATTGCCAAGGAAATGGATTTAAGATAAATATTGATATGAAAAGATTACTTATTGCCTTGTGTGTTCTGTTGAGTGTTAGTGGAAAAGGGGTATTGGCTTTGACTGCTTTGGTAGGTGAAAATGAGTCAGTGCAATTCAATCGCCATATTCGACCAATTCTGTCAGAAAATTGTTTTGCTTGTCATGGACCTGACAAGGCCAAGCGAAAATCTGGATTGCGGCTGGATAAACATAGTGGAGCAACTCGGGATTTAGGTGGATACGCAGCTGTTGTTCCGGGAAATTCAGAAGCAAGCGCGTTGGTATATCGGGTAACAACTGATCAGGCAAATGACAGAATGCCCCCGGCAGGGAAGNGATTAAGTTTACAACAGGTTGAACTTCTGCAACGATGGATAGATCAGGGTGCACACTACACTATGCACTGGTCTTATGTCAAACCGGCTCGACCACCTTTGCCTGTGATTCAGAATGCGGAGTGGATTCGTAATCCCATAGATTATTTTGTCTTGGCACGTCTTGAACGAGAAAGGATGTTTCCATCGACAGAAGCCGACCGCTGGACATTGGCGCGACGTGTGGCTATTGATTTGACAGGATTACCTCCGACAGTTGAAGAGGCAATTCGGTTTGTCCATGACACCGAAAAGGATTCTTATCTGCGGTACGTGGATTTGCAACTTGAAAAAAAGACGTTCGGTGAACATTGGGCACGAGTGTGGCTAGATCTGGCGCGTTATGCGGATTCCGCTGGTTACGCCGACGATCCTCCTAGGACAATTTGGGCTTACCGCGATTATGTCATCCGTTCGCTGAACAGTAACAAACCATTTGACCAGTTCACCATTGAGCAAATGGCTGGAGATCTGCTTGATAACCCAACGGAAGAACAACTGATTGCTACTGCTTTCCATCGAAATACCCAGACCAACAATGAAGGAGGGACAAACGATGAGGAATTCCGGAATGAAGCCATTGTAGACAGGGTAAACACCACCATGGCGGTATGGATGGGTACTACCATGGCTTGTGCCCAATGCCACTCACACAAATATGATCCTATCTCACAGGAAGAATATTTCAAGTTCTCTGCCTTTTTTAACAACACTCAGGATAGTGATAAGAAGGACGAAAGCCCGATTATTGAGATCTTTACCGAAGAGCAAAAACGTGAGCGCGCCAGCTGGGTAGCAGAAATCGAGCAATTAAAGACCGTTCTGGACACGCCGACCGAAGTGTTAGCAAAATCCCAACGTCAATGGGAGCAACTCTTGCAGGAACAGCCAGAATGGTACACCATGAAACCGATGAATGCTGTGTCGAGTCGAATTCGATTGGACATTGAGCCGGATGATTCGATCGTGGCTACAGGGGATTTTCCGGAGCAAGATACCTATACCATTACGTTAGAGCCGCCAATCAAGAGAATCACTGCATTACGGCTGGAGGTATTACCACAATCACAGAACTTTGTGTTGTCACAGGTAAAATCTATTTGGCTACCCGATATAAAGAAACCAGTTGAGGCAAAGTACGTTCGGGTTGAGTTGCCAGGTACAGGAAAGATTCTATCGTTAGCGGAAGTGCAAGTCTTTCAAGATGATGTCAACGTGGCGTTAAAAGGGAAAGCGGTTCAAAGTTCAACAGCTTACGAAGGTGTACCTGAACGAGCTGTTGATGGAAATACTGATGGAGACTATGGGAAGTCGGAATCTACCACACATACCGAGCAGTCTCAGGATCCATGGTGGGAGTTGGATCTGGGTGAAACGAAGTCCGTCCGTTCTTTAGCCATATGGAATCGTACCGATGGGGGGCAAAGTATCGCGGGGCGTTTAGCTGGTTTTCGACTGATTCTGCTAGATAAAAATAGGAATACGGTTTGGAAGCAAACTCCGTCACAGGTCCCATCTCCAAGTGCCGTTTATTGGTCTGATGGTCAAGCACAGTTGCAATTTACAGATGCATTTGCTGATTACGCACAGGAAGGGTTTCCATCAGCGTCGGTATTAGCTNGTGTACCGGATNCAAAGACAGGTTGGGCAGTTGGAGGACAGTTGAATCAGCCTCACAAACTCACACTGGTGTTGGCAAATCCTATATGGACTGATCAAGGAAAGATTCTGTTAAGGTTGCTCCAGAAATCACAACATAAGCATTTGCTAATCAAAAACTTTAGACTGTTGGTCACAAATGCTGAGTCGGTATTGGAATTTGTGCGGATGCCCAACACGATTCGAGAAATAATCGGTTTGTCAGATAAAGTACGGACTGACATGGAGAATNAAAAGTTAGCCAGTTACTATCGATCGATCGCGCCAGAGTTAAAATCACAACGGGACCGGTTGGCAGTATTAGAGCATCGAATCAAAGAACAGTCTCCCTACGCAACAGTGCCAATCATGCGTGAGTTAGTTGACGAAAAGCGTCGTGAAACCCGAATCCAGTTTAGGGGNAATTTCCTAGACACAGGGGCTCGTGTGTCCGAAGGAATTCCTGCTGTGTTCCATCCACTATCAGAACGTATACCCGCCAATCGACTTGGATTAGCAAGGTGGTTGGTAAGCAGAGAAAATCCACTAACGGCGAGAGTGGTGGTCAACCGACATTGGGAACAGTTGTTTGGTCTTGGCATAGTAAGNACCAGCGAAGAGTTCGGTACGCAAGGGGAACTACCAACGCATCCAGAACTGATGGATTGGTTGGCTGTCGAATTAATGGATAGCGGGTGGAATATTAAACATTTGATGAAGCTTATTGTNACATCAGCTACTTATCGGCAGGTCTCCAAGATTACTCCGAAAGCACTAGCANATGACCCGGATAACCACCTATTTGCTAGGGGACCGCGTTTTCGTCTCTCGGCGGAGACAGTTCGTGACCAGGCGCTGTTCGTTAGCGGATTGCTTAGCCAAAANATGTATGGCCCACCAGTAAATCCCCCACAGCCGAAATTGAGGATAAANGCCGCCTTTGGGAGTGGGATCGATTGGGAAACTAGTCCAGGGGAGGATCGGCATCGGCGAGGTATTTACACTATGTGGCGAAGATCAAATCCATACCCGTCAATGGTGACATTCGATGCTCCTGATCGTCAGGTATGCACAATTCGGCGNCCTCGTTCAAATACTCCATTACAGGCGTTGGTGACGNTNAACGATCCGGTTTANGTGGAAGCGGCACAAAGTCTCGGTAGAAAGTTGCTAGCGCATGACGGAAGTTNAGAAGATAAAATTGTTGCTGGTNTTACTTGTGTGNTAATTCGTCCGGCTAAATCGATCGAGATTCAGCATCTGGCGCAATTGTACGTATTAGCACTAACCCATTANAGATCTAACTTGGAACAGGCAAATTTGATTTCTACGAATCCGATTGGTGAGCCTGNTCAGAATGNGGATAAATCAGAACTTGCCGCNTGGACAGNGGTCAGCAGTGTTCTGTTAAACCTAGACGAAATTTTTATGAAACGGTAGGACATGATGGACCCAAAACTGGAAAAAATTCAAAGCACCACCCGGCGGCATTTTCTGAAGGATATTGGTATTGGGGCGATTGCCTTAAGCACATTTTTGCATGATGGTATGCAATCGAAGGCAGCCAACGCAGTGAATCCGTTGGTGCCGAAACCACCACATTTTACTCCAAAAGCTAAACGGGTAGTGTACCTCCACATGACAGGATCTCCACCTAATCTTGATATATTCGATTATAAGCCTGAGTTGATCAAACGTGATGGTCAGGATTGTCCAGATGCTTTTCTAGAAGGTAAACGATTCGCTTTCACTAGTGGTGTGCCGAAACTAATGGGTACTCGGCGTGAATTTGCGCAATATGGAAAACATGGTATCTGGTTATCTGATGCTGTCCCCTATTTCCGGCGTATTGCCGACGAGATGTGCGTGATTAATTCGATGCATACCGATCAATTCAACCATGCGCCGGCCGAGTTGCTGGTTTATACTGGATCACCTCGGTCAGGTCGACCTTCAATGGGGTCTTGGGTGACATACGGCTTGGGGAGTGAAAATGAAAATCTACCTGGGTTTGTCGTCTTAATATCTAATGGAGTTCAACCCAATGGAGGTAGGGGGTCCTATGGTAACGGTTTTCTGTCATCTGTATATCAAGGTGTTCAATGCCGGTCGAAGGGGGATCCTATTCTGTATACTTCTGATCCTAAAGGTATGGATCGGCAGATGCGTCGGCAGAGTCTTAACACTTTGCAGCGTTTAAACGAATTGCAGGCCCGTGAAATGGGACATCCGGAAACACTAACCCGAATAGCTCAGTATGAACTTGCCTTCCGCATGCAAATGTCCGTACCAGAAGTCATGGATATTAGCCAAGAACCGGAACGAGTTCTTGAATCGTATGGGGCCCAGCCTGGAGAGACTAGCTTGGCCAACAACTGTTTATTAGCTCGCCGGTTGATTGAATCTGGAGTACGGTTTGTCCAGTTGTTCGATTGGGGGTGGGATTTTCATGGAACTAGTGCCAATGAAGATATCAGAGGTGGGTTGACCAGAAAGTGTGCCACCATGGACAAGCCAGTGGCTGCATTGATAAATGATTTAAAAGATCGTGGCCTATTGGACGAAACGTTGATCGTTTGGGGAGGAGAGTTTGGCCGGACACCTTTCCGTGAGGGAAGAACAGCCAAAAGCCAGATTTTGGGGAGGGATCATTTCCCTGACTGCTACACTATGTGGATGGCTGGAGGTGGCGTAAAAAATGGGTTCGCGTATGGAACCACCGACGAACTTGGGTTTTCGATTGTGGAGAACCCTGTTCATGTTCATGATCTGCAGGCCACCATTATGCATCTGTTGGGATTGGATCACCAAAAACTGACCTACCGTTTTCAGGGGCGTGATTACCGCCTGACGGACGTGCATGGTCAAGTTGTGCGCGATGTTATTGGTTAAGTCAGTGACAAAAGATCTCGCCTGTGAGCTTGTGATTTCANAAGAAGTAGTGAAANCCTCACAGTTNNTTGTAGCGGATTATGTTACTCAAGAAGTGTAGGCTAGTGGTCAGGAAGAGGCTGTAACGATCTATGCGATTCCGAAAGCGACCGAATTGTTGTACAACAATTCGGTATGACCTTTGAGAACAAGCCTTTAGAGATTGGTGTGTTAATAGATAGAGGGTTGAGCTGAAGAAATGAGCATGTTCCTGACCTCTAGACTATTATCCATATTCTACTGGGGACCAATAGCGACTAATCCTTATAAAGTAATCGATGGCCTGTAAGTTAAGTGGGGAAAGAAGTGGAATTAACCAGAAAGCACATTGAAATTTTTCGGACGGATGGATTTTTAGTTATTCGCAATTTGTTACCGGAGGATCAGGTGGATGAAATCAATGTGGGTTACCAAAAGGCCATTAGTGGTCAAATTGATGTTCACGATTGGAAAAAGCGGATTAATAGTGTACCAATCGCTCAACTGGGAGATCCTTCAGCTGTATTGGGTTGGCGGAAGTTCCCCTATTTTCAGAAAATTTTGTCAATCGCTAAACAGCTGAATGGTGAGGATCTTGAAGTTGCGTATGACCAATTGATTTATAAACCTCCGTATAGTCCAATTGAAGTCTTGTGGCACCAGGATGCGGGTTATGGTCCTTGGCCTGAGGAGGCAGTCGAACGTGGGATAACCTGTTGGTTGGCGTTGGTAGATGCAACTCCGGAACAAGGAAGCATGCAGTTTATTCCGGGCAGTCATCAGCAGGGAATCTATCTTCACCATAGTGCGCAAGATCGAAATCCGATTGGTGGCGCTTTGGAAGTAAGGTTGGAAGACCAGGTGGCTGTACCAGTATCCTATCAGGCTGGAGATTGTAGTTTCCACCATGCCTGCACACTACACTATACTGGACCAAATCAAACTAACAAGGAACGTAGAAGTTTTTCGACCCACTTTTGGCCGATTCCAGCTATTGATCAACGCTGACGGCTCCTCAGTGTATAGAAAACCCGATTTTAATTCATTCGTTCTTCTTAGAGGTAAAAATATGTTCGATCAGGGCGAGGACGATTAAGCCAGCCATAATCGAAATAAACAATTTTATATTAAATAAGGCGATGCCTATAATTGCTCCGAGTATCCCGCCTAATACTTCAATTTTTCCAAGGTGCTCTCCTGTGGCGTCTAGAATCATCTTTTCCAGTTGATTGGTATCCAAGGTTCTAACTTTTTCTGTCACTATAGAAGAAATGTCCAGTGCATTTAAGATGATTGGTGTTGCTGTGCCAAGAGCAACACTAAATTCTTCACTGTTTGTTAAGTTCTTTAATTCTTGTTCCGCAAAGTTGATTAGCGTGTTACATATCGGTTCAAGTTTATTCCAGTTTGAATCCTCTTCAAGAAACGATTCGATCTTCTCCATTAGCCATGGGATGCCTTTTTCCTCCACAACTTTATGTATGTCAATCAACGTTTTTTCGAAGTATTGGCGGACCTTGTCCGCTCCTTCTTCTGAGTTGATGTATTCGGTAATTTTGCTGATACTAGTTTCCAATTGTTGATAAACTTCATGCTGGAATTCTGTTGATACAACCATTGTATGGAGTTGCGTTTCCACTACTAATCTATCAAAATCATTCAGCCAAGTAGCAAGTCTGATGGTTGCTTTTTGTAAAATTCTTTGCTGGTCAATATATGCCTGTATTTGTTGGTAAATTTGATTTGAAATATGAGGAATATTGCTTTCAATATGGCTCGAAATTGTTCTTGAAATCTGAACCAAGTTGATATTGTTGTTTTTAATGTTCTTTTCGATGGTCTCGCTTAGAAAACCTAAGGCTGTTCGGAAGTTGATATTCCGTTGTAGGAAGTGTGAAAAGTTCTTTTCGGAAAATTGGATCAGTACGTCGTATATTTTTGCTGAATTTAACCTGAATATCCTTAGTAACCAAGATTTAATGGCCTGTTGTACATGGTTTTCCTGTATTTTGTTGGACAGGTATCTCTTGATTTGTGTTATGAGGTTTTCAACCACGTGGTTTTCTGTTATGTAATTTGTTAGGTCATTCGCCTCAAAAAAGTTGCTGGAGATTCCTTCCCCGAAGCTTTTAGCCAGTATTTCTTGATTTTTTGGAATTACCCCTTGTCTTTTAAAGGACGTTTCTTTTTTTGGCCTGAAAAGCATTTTGATAGCGATGACGTTTGTGAAGTACCCCATGCAAGCGGATAAGGAAATCGTATACATAATTTCCAGAGGCCTTTTTTCTGGTAAAACAAGTGTCTTTAGAAAATATAGTAATACTAAAACTGCTGGAACGACGAATCTAAAGAAAATCTTGAATGCTTTAGTAAGGGTTTTCATTTCGATTGGTACAGATCTTGTTGATCAAAGTCAGGGAAATGTTTTTGAAGTGAAGATTTCAATGAATCTTTTTGGATTGATTAATGATGTGTTCCATTTGTTTTGCAGTGAGAAAGCTCTTAGCTTCAAACATAGCCTTAACCTCCAGAATTTTTATCTCGCTCTGAAGTATGGCTATGTTCTTAATCAATGCCTCGATAGGTTCTAGGTTTGTGGGTTTTTGCCTAAGGAATTTTTGTCGCAGAGCAGTTTTTACCTTAATCGCATTGATCCGAACATCAGCCTCTTTTGGATTTTTTTTTGTTCCAACTGAAACCAAACTAGTTGGATTTTTTCCCTCTGCTCATCGGACATCTCATCGTAGGGTAGTTCAGGTTCAAAATTGATGAGGGGAAACCGTGTTCGTGCATTTCTATTTTGTGATCTCGTGCCATTTCTATCTCATGTTCCCTTTGCATGCGTTCAAGTTGAAAATGGTGTTCATGTTCCCGTTTTTCCATCTCCATTTCACGCTCCCGGTGTTGGAAATCCGATTTGTGTTCATCTCGCCCAAACTCCTTCTGGCGCCGCCGGCTGTTTGTACGCCGTTTCATATTGCGGCCACGTGATCTCATGCGTCGGACAAATTCTCCACGCATTTTTCGTTGTTCTTCCGGAGAAGCATTTCTGAACCGGTCGACGGCACCACGCCAATCTGTACGACTACGGCCTTGATTTGGCTGTTGTTTGCTACTTTCTTCTGATTCCTTATAGTGTTTCCTTGGTTTTTTCCGACCGACCTTTTTGGATTTTTGCGGAATCTTTTGACTCCGTTTTGGAATTTTNTTCTTCGAGTTGACCAAGGCTGAATTGTACACTGGATACCAGCAAAAGTATGGTTGAAATTACAAAATAATGTCTCATTCTTTTTCCCTCCTCTTTAGCTTATTATCTTGTGGTAACATGACTGAAACTAAGATAGTGCTAACTTACCAACTTTGTTGCAATAATANTACTAAGTTTCTCGTGATCTAGAACTTTCCAGTTCTTTGTGATTCCCAAGTTTCCGTTGTAACCAATTCAAGACTGTTACCCTATGGATCTCGGAAGTAGATCCATCTTTCTNCGTTTATCCAAGTAATANCTATTTCAATTGGCACATTGCATTCTTAATAGTTGCGTCCGACATTTTTACAGATCTGTTTCGATATAGAAAATGCCACATGACCTTGCCCTGACATACCGTGTGCTAGTAGCACCTCGGTATCTTCCTTCTATTTGTTTCCGAATCCCTAAATAGAGGCAAATTCTAATGATACGGTTGGTTACCATTTATATCCATTCGGAATTTGTCNGAATTNTCGGTAATCAACTTTACCATTTTACTCCGGGAACGGCAGCTGGAGTGTCTGTTTCGCTTATCTGCCCCAATTGACCTTCCGTCAAATGAGTTGTTCGCATGACCTTATCCAGATGTGCTTGTAAATCTTTTGCTATACTAGGATAATCTTCAATTGCATTTATCAGTTCATCTGGATCTTTCTTGCGATTGTAGAGCTCTGGAGGACGTTGGTTATCAGCTTCTGTCCAAGGAGCTTGATAGTTCCAACCTGCCGTTCGGACACTGGCATACCAGCCAAACCCAGAAACAATGATATCATGTAAATCGATCGGTTCTTTTTTGGTGACCAGTGGCCAGAAATTTTGGCCGTTACATCGTTTTGGAACGTGTTGCTCAATCAAACCGAGCAAAGTTGGCATGATGTCTTGGTGTTGGACAAATCCATCAACAACTGTCCCTGCATATTGTGCTTCCGGCATTCGTATAATCAATGGGCATCTTGTTGCTTGTATTCTTAGTCGATCTTGTCCCTTGTGGATTTGACCTTGTTCTCCCATAATACAGCCGTGATCAGACATGAAAGCAACTATAGTGTCATTCAACAGATTTTGCGATTGCAGTGTTTTAACTACGTGCCCTACCCACCTGTCAACATGTGAGCACTCACCTGCATAGTGGGCTTTAATTCGGTTGAACTCATCTTTAGTATAATTGTCTACTAATCCGCTCGGCCAGATTGGTTCTGTGCCCTGATAATCGGTTGATGAATACAATTCTAGAAACTCTTTCGGGGCGTCCCATGGTTCGTGTGGATCGAAACTTTCTATCCAAAGCATCCATGGCTTTTTGCTCCCGTATCTCGTAATCCAGTTTGCTGCGGACTGCATCACTTGCCCCGCAAAGTGATCTGATTCGTCCTTCCACCAAGAGCGATTGTTTAGGTACTGCGACATCAAGCGGTGTTTCCCCGGGTTGATATCAACTTTTGATCCAATGTATTTGGAAACGTTCTGATTTGGTTTTGACGTTGGGATGAACGGATCTGCTTCCTGGCCACGAATCCATTCCCATGAATGGAACCCTCGATGGAAGTTTTTGCCTGGTTTCATCATATGGTACAGGTCGCTGACCAAACCGGTGGTATAGCCTAGATCTGATAGGTGCTCAGCTAAAGTTATGTCTTCATCGTATAGCGGATGCCAGCCAGGAAGTTGGACCATATCTCCTTTTTGCTGGTGATAGCTAAATGGAAAGGCTTTTCGTCCAGTGTAAAGCACCCGTCTGGCAGGAATCGTTGGCAAGGCTTCGCCATAAAATTCGTTAAAGCGAATACCTTCCCCAGCTAATTTATCGATGTGTGGAGTTTTAATCCAACTGTTGCCATAACAACCGAGATAATCTGCCCGAAAAGTGTCTGCGCATATAACTAGAATATTCATTTGATTTAACCTTATGAAATTAATTAATTGGGAGGGAATTCATGGAGCTCTAATTTTTTGTCTTCAACCGAGACAAACTGTTTTCGATATGAAAGTGCGCAACACTTGTCATCTAAAACTCCGATCTCTGTTTGAGCTCCTTTATTCATTTTGCTTTAAGTTTAACCAGAAGCAATTGGATTTGATCTGTGAACTTTATTAAGGTGAAAATAAATACCAAGCTGTATAATCCTTGGAGAACCGATAGAGGGTTAAGGTCGCTCAGTCATAAGGATAATAAATTGAATAATAGAAATAGGTTGTGGTTTGCTTCTGTGTTGTTGTTTTTTTTTGTTTTCTTTAATGCTTTTGCTCAAGGGACTTATTATCCAGATGAAATTGGAAATACATGGCGATTCCAAAGTGTCAACAAAGTGAACAAAAAGACGATTAAAATTGTCGAGCCAGATACCAATTTTGGTATTTCAGGTGTGAAAGTTTTAATCGATGAAACAAACGATAGCACAACTCAGTTTTTCATTCAATCAACTCCAAAAGGCTTTGTCATACATCGTGCTGTATTTGATGAGGTCGCACTGGTTGGAAAGGTTATCTTCAATTACAAGCCTCCTCAGATATTTATCCCAAATCCTCTTAAACTGGAAGCCCAATGGACGGTCAAAAGTAAAGCGAAAGTTAAAGTTCTATTTTTGGAGATGGTAATTGAAGCAATTTACGATCAAAAAGTTGTTGCCGTTGAAGATGTAACCATACCGGCAGGTAAATTTCGGAATTGTCTCAAGATTATACAGCATATGATGTTAGAAGTTGTTGATTCCGAATCAGAGGGCACCTTGTGGTTGGCACCCAACGTTGGCCCGGTTAAAATGGTCAGTAAATCTATTGGTGGTGAGGATGAACCAGAAGTATACCATTTGGTTGAGTATGACATCAAAGTGGAAAATGATAGAATTGGCGTAAGTCAGAATGGTAAGCTCACAGCTCTGTGGGCTAGAATGAAAAGATAATTTATGGGAAGACAGTGATGAATGATGTTGCAGTAGCAGTCGTTACAGGGAAACACACGTTTGATATTCCAGGGTTTCAGCAGATGTTTAGCAGTATGTCTAATATGGAGTTTTACTTACAGGATCTTGAGAATTTCGTTGCTGACGTAGGGAAATATAATGACAAGTATGATGTAATCCTCTTTTACAATTTTCATCAACAAACGCCTGTTGCTGATGAGCGAGATGGTGCTATGATCTTGAACTCTATAAATAAGTTAGCTGAAAATGGACAGGGAATCTTTGTGTTGCATCATGCTATATTGGCATTTCCCAATTGGGAAATATGGAGTCAAATTGTTGGTATTACTGACCGAAGGTTTGGATATCATGGTAACCAGACTATTCAAACAGACCTCATGGATGATAGTCATCCAATAACATATGGTCTAAAGTCATGGGAAATGGTTGACGAAACTTATACAATGAATGAAGTAGGAGATGATAGTCAACCCCTTCTGGCGATTGATCATGTAAATAGCATGCATACAGTTGGGTGGACACGGCATTATGGAAACGGCCGTGTATTCTGTTACCAATCTGGACATGATAATCAATCATTTTACAATCCAAACTTCCGTACAGTTGTGTTTAGAGGCATTCAGTGGCTGGCAAATCGGATTTAATTCATTGGTTGACTTTGTTTGAAATTGAGCCAATTGTTGAGCATTAGGAGCTATTCAAATGGATATTGAAATACAAGAAAAAAATTCCGGTGTTGATTTACTAGAACAATTTGAGTTTACAACTAAAATGATATAGAATTCGTTGACATTACTAAGAAAATATCATACAATAACCCGTTTTGTTAGCATCCAAACTATTATTTTGAAAAGATCTACAAAAATCTAGTTTAAAAGGTGGAAACATGTCGGCGAACAATCAGCTCAGGAAACGCGAGCGTACATCGTTTGCAAAGATTGGGAATATTGAGGAATCGCTTCCGGATCTCGTGGAAATCCAAAGGAAATCTTATAACGATTTTTTGCAACGAAATGTGGCACCTGGGGAAAGAAAGAGTGCTGGCCTACAAGCGATGTTTGAGGATATTTTTCCAATTGACGATTTTAATGGTATTGCAACTCTCGATTTTATTGATTATTCGTTAGGCACTCCTAAATATGACATTGATGAATGTCAATATAGAGGTTTCAGTTATTCTGTTCCCTTAAAGGCCCGGTTGGCCTTGACAATTAGAGAAGCTCAGGACGGCAGTGAAGAGAANCCGGTAATTGATATTAAGGAGTCAGAGGTTTACATGGGGGATATACCGCTGATGACTGAACATGGGACGTTCGTTATTAACGGTGCTGAACGCGTAATTGTTAGCCAATTACATAGATCGCCCGGTTCTAGTTTTGGGAATATACTTCATCCAAGTGGTCATAAATTACTGAGCGCCAAGATTATTCCCTATCGTGGTGCATGGATTGAATTTGAATATGATATCAAAGATTTAATTTACGTGCGTTTAGATCGACGTAAGAAGATGTTTGTTACAATTCTGCTACGTGCGATTGGTTGGGAAACGGATGAGGAGATTCTGAAACTCTTTGCCAAAACGGAAAAGATTTCTACAAAAAATGATATTGAAGGCCGGGTTATTGCGGCCCCAGTCGTTGATACTGGTACAGGTGAGATACTGGCTGAACCGAACACTGAAGTTGATAGTGAACTCCTAGAAGAGTTTCGCGAATTGGGTGTTAAAAATATTGAAGTCTTGGATACAGTAGATGCCGCAGATATATCCTTTTTGAGAAACACGCTCGCAAAAGACGGCGAGAAGGCAGAAGAATCTGGTGGATATAAACAGTTTTCTGACAATCCAAGAATTAAGGAAAAAGCTTTAATTGAAATTTTCCGGAAATTACGACCGGGAGATCCTCCGACTCTTGAAAGCGCCAAGAATCTTTTTGAAAAGATGTATTTCGATCCTGTTCGTTTTGACTTGGCAGATGTTGGACGTCATAAACTCAACGACAAGTTGGGTGACATTGTTGGGTATAAAGGGGAATCTGAAGAGAACCCAACAGGCCGTGTTCTGCGTAATGAAGATATTGTTGCCACGCTCAAATATATGTTAAAGATACAGAGCAAAGCGAATTTTGGTGATGTTGATTATAGCCAGGATGATATCGATCACCTTGGCAATCGTCGTGTCCGTGCTGTTGGTGAGTTGATGATGAATCAGGTTCGTGTTGGACTGTTGCGGGTAGCGCGTGCAACTCGTGAGAAAATGACGATTTCTCACGAATTGGAAGATATGACACCAGTAGATGTTATAAATCCCAAACCGATGTCGGCAGCGATTAAAGATTTCTTTGGGTCAAGTCAACTTTCTCAATTCATGCAGCAGATTAATCCTCTTGATGCGCTTACCCACAAACGTAGGTTAAGCGCTCTTGGGCCTGGTGGTTTGCACCGCGAGCGGGCGACCTTTGAAGTTCGTGATGTTCATCGAACCCATTATGGTCGTGTTTGTCCGATTGAAACGCCTGAAGGACCTTCTGTTGGCCTGATTGTTTCTCTTGGGACCTATGCTCGTGTTAATGAATATGGGTTCTTGGAAACTCCATACCGCGTGGTTGAAAAAGGTAGAATTACAGATCAGACGGATTATCTTACTGCTGATAATGAGGATCGGTACATTGTTGCGCAAGCGAATACGGAAATGGATGATAAAGGGAATTTGCTAGGTGATGAGAAAGATGGTCGTGTAATGGTCCGATCAGGTGAGGAGTTTCTACGGAAATATCCCAAAGAGGTTGACTATATTGATGTGTCTCCCAAACAGATTGTTGGGGTTTCCGCTGCATTGATTCCATTCCTTGAGCATGATGATGCCAACCGTGCCCTTATGGGAAGCAATATGCAGCGCCAGGCAGTTCCATTGATCTCGCCACAATCACCATTGGTTGGGACTGGTATGGAATATAAAGCCGCTAGGGATTCTGGGGCGGTAGTTTTAGCCAAACAGGATGGTATTGTCGAGCGGGTGTCTGCCTCAGAAATTATTGTCCGGACAGAGTTTTCAGACTTTGTTGATGATGGAGAACAGTCTTTTTCAGAAATGGGTTATGATACCTATAAATTACAAAATTTTAAGCGGACCAACAATGCTACCTGCTACCATCAGCGACCATGTGTTGAAGCAGGGGAATCCATCAAACAGGGAGGGATTATTGCGGATGGTGCATCAACTGAGTTAGGTGAATTGGCGCTCGGGAGTAATTTACTCGTGGCATTTATGCCTTGGGAGGGATATAACTTCGAGGATGCTATTCTTCTGAGTGAGTCCCTTGTGCAGGATGACATATTTACATCAATTCATATCGATGAGTTTGAGGTCGAAGCTCGTGACACCAAAATGGGAAATGAAGAGATTACAAATGATATTCCAAATTTGTCTGAGGAAGCATTAAGTCAGCTTGATGATGAAGGAATTATTCGAGTTGGGTCAATCGTTGAACCTGGAACTATTCTAGTTGGTAAAGTAACGCCGAAGGCTGAGAGTGACCTCGGACCTGAAGAAAAATTATTGCGAGCAATATTTGGTGAAAAGGTTGGTGAATATCGAGATGCGTCCACCTATGCAAAGCCCGGTGTGCAGGGGGTGATAATTGATGTTAAAGTTTTCTCCAGAAAGGAGAAGGATAAAGATCGTCAGACCCAACTCCGTGAGGATGCCAAGGTCAAGGAAATTGAACAGAGATGTCAGAAGAAATGTGACTTCATCAGGCAACGAAGAGATGAAGAAACTGGCAAACAATTGGTTGGTCAGGCATTAGTTGAGCCGATTCATGATGGGATCGATTTCATAGCACAGACTGGGGATATAATTACTCCAGAACTACTCAATACTATTCGGGATAAAAAAATAACACTCAATTTTGTCGTAGTAGANGATCAAGGTGTAATCTCGANTTGTCAACAGATTCAAGAACTGGCNAATCTTCGAATAGCTGCACACNCTTATGACAAGGACGATCAGATTCAGAAGTTACGTAGAGGAGATGAATTAAAACCTGGCGTAATAAAACTAGTGAAAGTTTATATNGCCAATCGTCGNAAAATATCTGTTGGTGATAANATGGCTGGACGGCATGGAAACAAAGGTGTTGTNGCTAAGATTTTGCCTAAGGAAGATATGCCGTATCTTGANGATGGAACGCCGATTGACGTGGTNCTNAATCCGCTTGGAGTTCCNTCGCGNATGAATGTCGGTCAGGTTTTGGAAACACATCTCGGATGGGCTGCACATCAACTGGGACTTCATGTTGAAACCCCGGTGTTTGACGGGGCAACAGAAGGTGAAATTGCTGAAAAACTTGAGGAAGCAGGATTACCCCAGTCTGGAAAAACAAAGCTATATGATGGTCGGACTGGAATTGCGTTTCATCAGGATGTGACTGTTGGATACGCTTATATGATGAAACTCAACCATCTGGTTGATGACAAAATTCATGCGCGAAGCACTGGACCATACTCGTTAGTTACTCAACAGCCTCTTGGTGGGAAAGCACAGCAAGGNGGNCAACGCCTGGGAGAAATGGAGGTTTGGGCANTGGAGGCCTATGGTGCGGCCTATACTTTGCAAGAACTTTTGACCATTAAGTCGGACGACGTGAATGGTCGGAGCAAAATTTATGAGACTGTTGTCAAAGGCGAAAATGCGCCTCGGCCAGGCACGCCTGAATCCTTCAATGTTTTAATCAAGGAATTGCAGAGTTTATGCTTGGATGTTAACTTGGAAAAGAAGGAATCAATGGAGGATCTACGAGCTTTGCCAAGGGTAAAGTAAGTAATTTCTGAAATCTANTACCTTCAATTGGGTTATTGAATCTGCCATTNAGTGTTATTAACTATAATTAATTAGGGGATATTATCTTGAATAAGAACAACAAGAACCTCAACGATTTNGATTCAATTTCTATAAAAATAGCGGCACCGGACCAAATCCGAGGGTGGGCNAAAGCATCCNTTNNNAAGCCGNCATCTTCTATTAATCCNACAAGTTTTGGCGAAGTNAAGAAACCTGAAACAATTAATTATAGAACGTTTAAACCTGAGCGGGATGGTCTGTTTTGTGAAGCTATTTTCGGGCCGGTGAAGAATTGGGAATGTCAGTGTGGGAAATACAAGCGTATTAAGCATAAAGATCAAATTTGTGATCGGTGCGGTGTTGAGGTTACAGAATCCAAGGTACGGCGTGAAAGGATGGGTTATATCGAACTGGCGGCGCCAGTGTCACATGTATGGTTTTTCAAGGGGCTTCCATCTCGAATTGGTTTGTTTCTAGATCTATCCCTTCGTGTTCTGGANCGTGTAATTTATTATGAGTCGTATATTGTCCTTGAAGTTGACGGGAATCTAGCACTTTCAGTAACCGAAGANGAGTTAGCTTCTAAGAAGAAAGGCGGAGTTGAGTATTTACAAGTTGGACAGGTGTTATCTGAAGCAGAATATGCCCTATGGAAGGCGGAGTACCCCGCTGAATTTCGTGCTGGTATGGGGGCAGACTCTATACGAGAATTGCTTGCAAGGATTGATCTTGAGGAGGAGGAACAGTATCTTCGACAAGAACTTGCCATTTCCTCGAGCAAACAGAAGAAGAAGAAACTGGTCAAACGACTTCAGCTTGTCACCGGGTTTAAGAAGTCTGGTAACAGGCCAGAATGGATGATTTTGGAGGTTATCCCTGTTATTCCACCAGATCTCCGNCCGCTTGTGGCCTTGGATGGTGGCCGGTTTGCCACAAGTGATTTGAATGACTTGTACCGTCGTGTTATTAATAGAAATAACCGACTCAAACGATTAATGGAACTTCATGCACCTGAAGTTATTATTCGAAATGAAAAACGAATGTTGCAGGAGGCNGTTGATGCTCTAATTGATAATGGTCGGCATGGCCGGGTTGTGCGTGGGCCTGGAACGCGCCCATTAAAGTCGCTATCTGATATGTTGAAGGGAAAAGTTGGGCGTTTCCGTCAAAACCTTCTGGGTAAACGCGTTGATTATTCTGGACGAAGTGTTATTGTCGTTGGTCCTGAATTGCAGTTACATCAATGTGGAATTCCGAAAGAAATGGCCGTTGAGCTGTTCAAGCCGTTNATCATCCGAAAACTTCAAGAGCACAATTATGCCCAAACGATCAAAAAAGCAAAGAATATGACAGAGAACATGTCTCCAAAAGTATGGGAGGTACTGGAGGAAGTTATTGAGGATCATCCTGTTTTGNTAAACCGGGCGCCCACGCTTCACCGGCTGGGAATACAAGCATTTGAACCGCAGCTTGTTGAGGGGCGTGCAATTCGAATCCATCCTCTCGTTTGTAAGGCTTTTAATGCGGATTTCGATGGGGATCAAATGGCTGTACATCTCCCGCTTAGTGTGGAGGCACAAATTGAAGCCAAACTTTTAATGATGGCTTCCCGAAATNTACTGAAGCCAGCTCATGGCCGTCCTATTGCTGTGCCTGACCTTGATATTGTTTTAGGGTGTAGCTTTCTTACGAAAGTTGTCCCTATTTCAACTAACGGTCATTCGGTACGAAGTTTTAGGGACCAGGATGAAGCGATTTTTGCCCATGAGCAAGAAGGCAATCTTGGACTCCATGAGTCTGTTAATCTGTATTTTAATGAGGAAAAAGGGGAAGTAGAAAACCCCATTCTAACGACTNTTGGTCGTATTAAATTCAATCAGGTTGTTCCGGATGAATTATTTTTTGAAGATGCTGAAACCGGTCGGAATGTGCCATTTGTTAATCAAGAAATGCATGCTAGTGAATTGTCCGATCTTGTCTCTCGTTGCTTTTATGAACTTGGCAATCGAAGAACGGTTGGGTTCCTGCATGAGCTTAAGTCNTTGGGNTTCCATTATGCGACCGTTTCTGGAATTTCAATTGGTATTCAGGATTTGGTTGTTCCTAAACNCAAAAAAGAAATGTTGGATGATGCATGGGGAGATGTGTCTCAGATTGAGTCGGATTTNCAGAAGGGTTTGATGAGTGGNGGTGAACGCTATAATAGGGTAGTTGATNTNTGGCGTGGTNTNATNANTCGNATGGAAGACNCGCTTTTNGAGGAATTGGNAAAAGANGGTGANATTNNGGGATTCAATCCGGTTCATATTATGGCCAATTCNGGNGCACGGAGTAAGAGAGANCCTATTCGTCAAATCAGTGGNCTNCGTGGGTTAATGGCTAAACCTTCTGGGGAAATTATTGAGCATCCAATCGAATCCTGCTTCCGTGAAGGCTTGTCTGTTCTAGAATACTTTATCTCGACTCATGGTGCCAGAAAAGGCTTGGCTGATACCGCTATTAAAACTGCCAGTAGTGGATATTTAACGAGGAAGCTGGTTGATGTGGCGCAGGATATTATGATCACTGTATATGACTGTGAAACCCTTAACGGTATTGTCAAGAATAGTGGGGAAGATGACGACCAAGAATTGTCAGACCGTGTTGTGGGTCGATATCCTGCTGAAGAAGTTATAGATCCTGATACCGGAGAAACTCTTGTTGGTAGGGACCAAATTATTAGTCACGCAGAAGCGGAACTAATTCGTCAAGCTGCTGTTGCCGAAATTAAAGTGCGTTCTCCGTTAACATGCGATGCCAAAGGATCTGGGATGTGCGTGAAGTGTTACGGTGCAGATCTTTCGAATGGTCAACCAGTTGATATAGGAGAAGCTGTTGGGATTATAGCTGCTCAGTCAATTGGTGAGCCAGGAACGCAGTTAACGATGCGTACCTTCCACACTGGGGGTACGGTAAGCGGGGAAGTCGAATCCAGAATTTTTGCCAATAATAGTGGGGGTATTCATCTTAGTGATGGGATTGAAACTGCTGCGTCTCAGAATAACATCGGGAAAGAGGTAAAGAGCGTAATGTCTCGAAACGCAGAATTGCGGATCATTGATCCAAAAACAAAACGTGAACTATGGAGCCGAAAACTACCGACTGGGGCGCGCTTGTTGGTAGAGGAAGGAGATGATGTATCAAAGGGCGATCCGCTTTTTGAGTCAGATCCTTATGAACCCATATTCGCTCGGGATAAGGGAGTTGCTTCCTTTTGGAATGTCGATCAGAATGTAAATCAGGAAGTTGATAAGAGCAGTGGGATGTCGGAGCAGGTGATTGGTGATTATAAGGATGATTTGCCGGAAATTTTAATTCATTCTGAAAGTGTATCTGAAATAAGTCTGCGTGATAAAGATACAATAGCTATTGGGAAAACTCCGAAGCTCGCTAAACAGTATCTTGCTGCATGCGAGGCACTTGATAGTAATAAAGTTGCTAGTCTTCAGTTTTTGAAAAGAGCATTAGTTACAGAGGACTTAGTGGGTACGGAAGGTAAAATTATTGTCCTGGCCAACACTATTCTCGATCCGGAAGATGAAAAAATACTGGATCAGGTGTTAAAATCATTAGATGGAAATGGGAATGATAACAAGCTTCTTCTGTTTGACAAACTTTTTTCTGAAAAGAAGTACGCCAAGCTTTTTGAAACTTCCGGTTTTAGTCAGAAGCTAGCCAGCGAAAAGTACCAAATAGGTGGTAAGTTACGTGAAGATATTGTAGATAGTAAGGGAGCGGTGGTTGCCAAAGCAAAAGATCTATACACTAAAGAATTGGCCGAACAGCCGTATTATCTTCTTTCCGAAGAGGCAAAGAAAACTGCGTTACTTGATACGCTTTTTGCTGCTAGGAAGTATGCTAAGCTTTTTGCTGACGAAAAGACTGAAAAGCTTTTTAGGAATGCAGTTGATGCTGGTGGAGATGTAGAAAGTAAGATTCGAAATAAGCTTAAGCCCAAGGAACAATCAGCTACAACTGTGAAAGTCCGTAAATGTATGAGCTACCATCCTCTCCCAACGGGAGCACATATGTCTACTATAAAAGATGGGGATTCGGTTGATAGGGGAGATATTTTAGCACGTCTTCCTTTTGAAGCTTCAAAAAGTAGTGATATTGTAAGTGGGCTCCCACGTGTGACGGAGTTGTTTGAAGCCCGAAAACCGAGAGACGCGGCTTTTATCGCAACCATTGATGGAAAGATTCATCTTCAGGGGATTAGCCGAGGGATGCGTGTTCTGAAAATTATTAATTCAGAGACTGGTCTTGAAAGTGAAACCTATCGAATTCCTGTAGGTAAGCATTTACATTTTCAGGAAGGAGAGGGAGTAAGATCTGGTGAACAATTGACGGATGGCCCAATTAATCCGCACGATATCTTAGCTGTTCAAGGGGAAGAGGCTGTTCAGNATTATTTAGTTAGCGAGGTNCAAANGGTCTATCGTGCACAAGGAGAGCGGATTAATGATAAGCATATTGAAACGGTTATCCGGCAGATGTTGGGTAAGGTGGAGATTGGAGAGCCAGGTGATACNGAGTTTCTTGGTGAAGAAGAAATTGATCGGANAATTTTCCATGCTATGAATNATAAAACTAGNGAAGAAGGTGGTGAGNCAGCTAGCGCAAANGTTATCTTGCAAGGTATTACAAAAGCTGCTCTTTCGACCGAAAGTTTCGTGTCCGCTGCTTCCTTTCAACAAACAACTTCTGTTCTTACTAAAGCGTCGGCTATTGGTAAAAAGGACTATCTCAGGGGGTTGAAAGAGAATGTGATCATGGGGCATCTGATTCCTGCTGGTACTGGGCTTCCTCGTTTTAGATCGGTTGAAGTTGCTGAAAAGGGGAAAGCCAGAATGGACAAGGTGGACAAGGTGGACAAGGTGGAAGAAATGCTCGCAGGTACATTGGATGCAGTCCCATCCGCTGGTGACTCAAAGCAGATGCCAGCAGATTAGTGTTCTGTTAGTAGGAGGTGCTATAGATTCTATAAATATCCATGCACACGCGAAAATTAACTTGCACCTTGAAGTTATTAGGAAGCGGGCAGATGGGTATCATGAGATTGAAACCCTTTTTCATTCGTTAGCGCTACATGATGATGTTGAGATAATAAAGCGTTGTGATGCAGAAATTCGAATTGATTGCTATGACGCTAGGATTCCGTTGGACAAACGGAATCTTGCATATCAGGCGGTGGATTTGTTTTGCCAGCAAGTATCTATAGGGTGTGGAGTTGATATTAAAATCAAGAAGCGTATTCCGGTCGCTTCGGGATTGGCTGGTGGTAGTGCGGACGCGGCAGCGGTACTACAAGGAATGAACAAGCTCTTTGAAGTTGGTTTAGGTCTTGAAGATTTAAAAAAGATTGGGTTAAAGTTGGGTGCGGATGTGCCGTTTTGTCTTACAGGTGGTGCTGCGGTTGGTCGTGGTGTTGGAGAGGTTCTGACAACAATTTCTCCTTTGGAAAACGTTCCGATCCTGCTTGTAAACCCTGGTCTNGAAATTTCGTCTGCTTCAGCTTACCAAGGTTTGAATTTAAGNTTCTCTCGCCAACTCAGAGATGTGAAAGTTAGTGCTAGGTATGTCAGGGAAAGTAATTTGGAAGGTGTATCTCAGTCACTATATAATTGTTTGGAAAGTTCAGTTTTTCAGTTTTATCCAGCCGTTTCGATTTTGAGGAATGAGCTAGATTGTTTGCCTGAAAGTTATGGATCTCTTATGTCTGGGAGCGGTGCGACGGTTTTTGCGATGATGTATAGTGATATGGAATCTGTCAAATCTTCTGAGGCATTGAAAAGTAAATTTCCAATCTGTATTGCAACACACACAAGCCCGTTTGGGCTGGAAATTGCTTGATGGGCGGTCGCCAAGTGGCTAAGGCATCGGCCTTTGGAGCCGACATTCGTAGGTTCGAATCCTACCCGCCCAGTTTATACTCTTTAATTTCAGTATATGTAGTTTTACACAGCCATGATTAATGTGAAATTGCGGTTCCGTATTTTCTAGGAAAGCTTAACGAATCGAGGAAATTCATTTAATGAGACAAGTAGAACTAATGGCACAAAAGCGGAATGCTTTTGGAAAGGGTGCAGCCCGTAGTCTTAGAAGAGCTGGGATAATTCCTGGTGTACTATACGGTCGTGATCAGGATACTATGTCTGTTCAGATCAACGAACAAACCTTCAAAAGATTTCTTCGGGCTAATGGGGAGAATATGCTTATTGATCTGAATATTGATGAGTATGGTACTGAACCTGTTTTGATCAAGGAATTACAGAGGCATCCAGTCAAGCGAAGTTTAGTTCACGCTGACTTCATCCGGATTTCCTTAGATGAATCGGTTACGGCCCCAGTACCAATTACGTTAGTAGGCTCANCACCCGGTGTTCAGGAAGGTGGCGTGCTGACATTTTTACTTCGTCAAATTTCAGTTACTTGTTTGCCTTTGCTTATTCCTGAGGAGATTCAAGTCGATATCAGTGAAATGAATATCGGTGACACAATTCGTGTTGCAGACCTTGCTTTGGATGAAGAAATTGAAAACCTCGAAGATCCACAATCATATATTGTATCTGTTGTTCCACCGATAGTAGAAGCCGAGCCGGTTGAAGATGTTGAGGAAGGCGAAGAAGGCGAAGAAGGCGAAGAAGGCGAGCTAGGAGTGGAAGAAGCATCTGAGCCTGAAGAAGAAACGGATGGTGAATAGCCGCACTTATGGCAATACGAGTTATTCAGCTGCTTGTGGCGTTACTTTTCTTTGCTGGCGACCTATATTTCGCGCAAGCGCAGTCCATCAATATCGTTGATGAGAATGGTAAGCTGATAGTTCGTACAGATGTGCTGCTGACAGGAGGTACAACTTATCTGTCAACGGAGGCTCTTCGTCTTGTTTTTGATGCTAATCTTACCCAAAAATACATTCCTCTAACAAAAAAATTGATCTTGACTTTAGGCGGAAGGCAGATACGTCTGCGTATCAACGTAAATTCAATCCGAATTGAGTCCCCCGGGCAAAATGTATCTCTCCCTTATCCTCCTTTGTTGTTTGAACGTAAACCGTTTCTCCCAATTGAGTTTTTTACCCAACTAATTCCTCGAATTTACGAATTTGATGTATCCTACAATGCGACTTTACGTCGGATGCAAGTCATCGAGAAAAGCTCACAATTCACAGACAGCGGGCCCGATCAATTCACAGTTATTATTGATCTTGGTCATGGTGGGAAAGATACGGGGTGTTACCAAGACAGTATTCTTGAAAAGGATTTGGTTCTGCGATTGGCTGAGCGGATCCAGATGGAATCATTGGATAAGGCTATGAAGATCTTGCTTACTCGTGACTCTGATACGACGCTTTATGCAAAAGATCGAATTCGTTTCGCTAACCGAAAAAAAGAAGCCAAGCTTTTTATCAGTGTACATTGTAATATGAGTTTTTCTCCTAAGAGGAAAGGTCTAGAGGTTTATGTCAATAATGCCAGAAGTAATTTATTAAAAATAGGTTCGAATCCTGATAAAGACAGTGAGACAAACGATCNATTTGCGCTATTAAAACCTTTATCCCAAGATCATTTCTTAGAAAGCAGTCGTCNATTGGCTGCAGTTCTGAAAAGCCGGTTTGAAAATATTTTAGGCCAAAAGGTCTCGGTGTTTGAGTTACCCTTAAACATGATCCAAAACATTTATATGCCTGCAGTATTAGTTGAAGTTGGATATTTGTCTAATCCTGTTGATTTGAAAAGACTTAAGGGAGATCAATTCTTCAGTCAGATATCGGTTGCTATATTACAGGCTATTGAGGAGTACCAAGAAATATTTATGACCGAAAATAACTTAGATAGTGTCGGAACGGAAGTCCAGTGAGCTGGAGGCTAATCGGGGTTTTTACTATTAGTGTCACTGCTACAGCTATTTTTATTCTTGTTGTTTTTACCGGTTTGAATTTGGAAAGGAATGAGCAGCCATCAAGCATAGAAACTTTGCAATCAAGTTTAGGCTCTGAGCAGAATTATCAAAAAGCATTAGAATCCATCGATATATTTGTATTGGATCGTGATGGATTTGAACTTATTCCTGAACAGATCGNGATCCACAAATCTGTTGGTGCTAGCCAAAATTTGAAGGNTGTAATTCAGGCATTGCTTGAAGCGTCAAAGAACGGGCTCCAAACTGCTATCCCAGAAGGCACGAGGTTATATGAAGCTTATATCGATGAAAAGANCTGCTATCTTGATTTTTCACGTGAGNTATATGGNAAACATNTCGGAGGGACAAGAGCCGAGTTTCTAACGATAAGCTCAATATTAAAGACAGTTCAAGCCAATTTTATGGATCGCATTGACCAAGTGCACATTTTGATTGAAGGAGGTCAAGAGGTTAAATCAATAGCTGGCCATATTGATATTTCTCGCTCCTTTAGTATCCGGTAAAGTGGGTGGCGCTAGCCGGAAAGGATTTTCTGTATAACTTGTTCTACTGTGTTGTAATTGAACCCTCGCCGCGCTAGAAAACCGTGTAACCTGCGTTTTGCAACGTGTAACTCGAGTGATTTGTAGCGTTTAACTTGCTTTTCCGCGAGTTGGAGTGCGGTGTCTAATTCTCTGTTGGAGTCTATATTAGACAGCACCTGATTGATGGTTGATGAGGCTACCCCCTTGTCTGCCAACTCCAGTTTTAGCATTTCCTTTCCACGGGGGTTGGATTTCTCGCGTCGGCGAACCCACTGGCGTGCGAAGGTTTTGTCTTTTATAAGACCAGTTCTCTCCAAATCCTCGATAGAAGCGCTAATTCCTTCCTGGCTGAAGCCTTTTCGATGTAACTCTTTTTCTAATTCCGGTTTAGTATAGATTTTTTTTTCGTGTAATAGGTTTATAGCAAAATTTTTTGCGCGCATGACCTCCTCCGCTTGGAGGAGTTTAACAATGGTGTCATGACTGATCTTTAAGCCGACACGAAGTCCAAACTTGAGAATAAAATCTGTAGGCAAAATCCCAAATCGCTTATGATTGAGAAAAAGCATGATTTGGTCATCACCATGACTTTGTATGTCAGTGATCATTCTTTTACGAGAGAAAGAGCTTGTATCTATGATTGCTTGCTAAGGACGTTAGGCTAGGCTTCCAGGGTTCCTGCCCACAGAGCGCCACGTTGCAACAAAATGGCAAAATTGTCGTGTTGGCAGGCCTTCTTGTCGTGTCCCAGTGCAAGGTAGAAAACTCTTCCCTGTCCCCAGTTCTTTGTCCACACAACAGGCATCATTGAACCCTTGTGCAGGGCTGATGCAAGGACGTTGACACGGTGGTCGTAGTCAAGTATGTATTGTTCATCAGTTACATTGAATTCGACCAGATCTGCCGTGATGGGATGTTCCGAATCCGTGATGCTAACTTGATATTCCCGGTAATGTGGATGTGTTATGAAGTGGCCTCCAACCATTGATCGGTATTCGGGACAGTCTCTAAATGAGTCGGCGGCGGAATGTATGCCAACATATCCTTTGCCGGATGAGATGTGATTTAGTAATCCATTTTTCTGAGCATCGTTAATTTCACCAACGGTGTAGTAAAACACGATCAGATCGTACGGATCAAGATTGGGTGATACGAGTGCATTCAGATCGTCCTCTATTATTGTGAGTTCAAATGCATCGTGGTTTGAAAGTACGTCTGTAATTACTTCGCTGCATCCCTTCCAATCATGGATGCTACCGCCAGCAAAGACAAGGGTGTTGATTTTTCCCATCAGGGTGTCTCCTTAACTTAATATTTTGGAACCAGTGGGATTATATCATATTTGGTTATTGAGACTCAAGAAGCCAATGTAGCATTGATGGGTATTGCAAAATTTTTAACGTGTTAGGCTCTTTGCAACAGTTGAGAAGGTGTTCAAAACACTGACTTTTATTTGCACTATGTATTATTTGTATGCTATAGTTACATAATGCCGTTAGCATGCTTATCGTATGTAGGAGACGGAATTCTACCGAGTGTAGGAAAGGAAATCTGGGGGTGTTGGAAAATTAGAAGAGGATATAATGATAGTCGGAAAAAGTCAGCGCAAAGCAGGACTAATGAACAAATTAGAGCTAAGGAATTGCGTGTCGTTAGTTCTAGTAATGAGCAATTGGGTATAATATCGTTGCAGGAAGCCTTGGAAGTTGCGAGGAATGAAGGATTAGACCTCGTTGAGGTCGCTCCGAAAGCCGAGCCACCTGTTTGTAAAATTATGGACTATGGCAAGTTCCAGTACGAGAAAAGTAAACGGGAAAAGGAAGCTCGGAAGAAGCAAGCGAAGGTCGTTTTAAAGGAAATTCAGTTTCGGCCCGATACCGCCGACCACGATTATCAGTTTAAAATGCGTCATGCCCGTGAGTTTTTAGCTAAAGGGTACAAGGTGAGATCGGTTGTACGTTTTAGAGGACGGCAAATGCTTCATACAAATTTTGGGCGAGAAGTTCTTCATCGGCTCGTCGCTGACGTCGGGGATGTTGCTGAGGTTGAGTTGGGACCTAAAATGGAAAACAATTTGATGGCGTTAATATTAACTCCTAAGACTTCTTGACGTAGTAATAACTGAATGAGTGATGTTTGCAAATTATGTAATAGTTTAGTTGGTTTGTGAGGGAGGGGTAGGATGCCGAAAATGAAGACGCACAAAGGTGCAGCCAAAAGACTCAAGTATACTGGTACTGGGAAAATCCGCAGACGTCGAGCAGGTGCGGGTCATCTCTTTATCTCAAAATCGTCTAACCAGAAGCGACGCCTTCGAAAGAGTACGTTGGTTGATCCAAGTAATATGAAAAATGTGCGTAGGTTGATATCAAAATAGCTTTGTTAGGAGTAAGTTTTGTCAAGGGTTAAGACAGGAAGTATAAGACGGCAGCGCCGCAAAAAGGTTCTGAAGTTGGCTAAGGGGTATCGTGGCCGTCGTAAGAATATCCGAAGAACTGCGATCAACGCAGTTGAAAAAGGGTTGAATTATGCATATGCGCATCGTCGGTCGCGAAAGAGGGATTTCAGGAGACTGTGGATAGCTCGTATTAATGCGGCTGCCAGAATGCACGGCTTATCATATAGTCGGTTGATTGATGGATTGCGGAAAGTTGGTGTTGGTTTGAATCGAAAAGTACTTGCCGACATTGCAGTTCATGATGAAACTGGTTTTGCAAGAATTGTTGAGTTGGCCAAAGGGTAATTTAATTTAACGGTTGTATTGAAAAGGCCTGCCATTTTCAAAGCTGCGAAAATTGGTGGGCTTTTTGTGTAGTGAATTTAAAAAGGAGAGGTCCAGGNTATGAGTAGAATTCCAGTCGCGCTCCAAATGTATACGGTTAGGGATGTATGTGAAAAGGATTTTGTTGGAGCTCTTCGCCAAGTAGCCGATATCGGTTATGAAGGAGTAGAACTTGCTGGTAGTTATGGCTTGGACGCTGAAGTTTTGCATGATATTCTTGTTGATGTAAATTTGAAGTGTGTCGGTAGTCACACGGGTTTTGATGATATTCATCAGGTGGTGGCATTTCATAGGGCGATNAATTGTGATTATGTCGGGAGTTCTTCGATGTCGCCTGCGGGATTTCCTACTGGTAGCGAAAGTCTCTTGGCTGCGGCAAAATATAGTAATGACCTTGGTGCAGCATTGAAGGAACAAGGACTTCATTTCTATTTTCATAATCATGCTCATGAGTTCCAAAAAATTGATGATCGTTATACTTTAGACCTTTTTTATGAATCTACTGATCCCCAACTTGTCTATGCGCAAATCGATGTGTTCTGGGTGCAATATGCTAATGTCGATCCGTCAGCATATCTGCGTCAATATCCAGACAGATGTCCGCTGGTTCATATCAAAGATATGGATGCGGATAAAGATTTCACTGAAGTTGGTCATGGCGTTTTGGATTGGGATGATATTTTTGTTGCCTGTGAAGAGGTGAATGCCCAGTGGTATGTGGTAGAACAGGACATTTGCCACCGACCATCAATGGAGAGTGCTAAAATTAGCTTTGAGACTTTTCGTAAACGTGGCATGGTTTAGATTAAATTTAGTCTTCAGATTGAATTATGTAACTGGAAGTGGAAGGTCTTTGCTTCCNTTATNTTTATCTTTTTTTTGNGGTGAAATGGCGGGTCTTTTGATTTGCCGGANCATGCTTTTTTTATGTCTCTTACCGTCAATTTTTTTGGGGTGTGCGGATCAGGCTGTTAAAACTCCTCCTTCNGAATCTCCTAAACCNGCCCATCNGTTACNTCAAATAACCGATCAACCTACCTCGTCAANAGATTGGTCGATGTTTATGGCCAATCTCCAGTTCTCAGGTCATAGCGTAGATGCCAGTCTGAAGCCTCCTCTTAGCTTGTGTTGGAAGTTTAAGACTGGTGGTCAAATACTAGCGAGTCCGATTGTTGTTAATGGNACTGTCTANGTTGGATCTAGNGATGGNATTCTTTATGCACTGGATGCCAAAATATGGNAGGTTAAATGGACATTTCGTGTCGAGGGAAGTATTCGTAACGCTGTGGTATTTTGGAACAATCGGATTTTTTTTAGCTCCNCTNATAACATGATTTATGCNTTATCTGCTGAAACAGGAGATAAAATTTGGGAATACAAATCGCAATCATGGGTTAATACATCTCCAGTAGCATCATTGGGGCAGGTCTACTTTGGAGCTTATAGCGACAAAATTTATGTGTTTAATGCTGTCACTGGTAAACTTATAAGATCAGTTCGACGTGGAGTACGAATTGGTGGAACAGAATATGTTTGTGGGCAAGGCAAACTTGCACCGGTAGCGGCCGAGCATCAAACCAATCAGTGGCGAAACCTCGTTCCGTTTTCACAGAGCTTGGCAGTTTCTGCAAATAATGTTGTCTATATCGGTGCTCGTGATAATAAGATCTACGCAATTGACATCAGTTCAAAGGAACAGATTTGGGCATATGAGACGGACGGATATATCGATGCNGTACCCGCAATTTCAGATGGTATGCTCTACGTAGCTTCTTGTGATGGTTATATTTATGCTTTTGAAAATGGTACTGGTACGCGGCAACAGGTGAAACGGAAACCGGGANGAACTGGTACAATAGTCTCTGATAATAGAAAAGTTTATGAAACCGCTGGACTTGAGCAGNCCAAACTACGACTGAACGACGGTGTAGAAGTTGANATTATTANTCGNGACAGTCTATGNTATCAAATCGCATTACCTAGCGGAGAAACTGGTTGGGTTGATTGGACGTCAATCGGTGTTTTTGATCAAAAAGATGAAATCTCGTTTAATACAGTTGTTTGTTCAAATGTTGAAACGCTTAATCTTGTTACGGGTGCTGAGTCGCCACATTGGTCACCAAATGGACGTCTGATTGCATTTTTGCGGCGGAAAAACCTGTCCGGTCAGTATTGGAAAGCTAACGAACTATGGATCATGGATCCGATCTCGAATGAGTCGAGGCGGTTATGCAGTGGTGACTTTTACAATCCAAATCTTTCATGGTCTTTTGATGGTAACTTTATTACTTTTGAAGCATATCATCAGGGTGAAAGTTANGTTTGGATAATTGATCGGTTCGCCAAAAATCTAACCAGATTGATAAGAGGTGATGCCCCAGCGTGGTCACCAATAGCAAATCGGGTTGCCTTCCGTCGATGGGAAGAAGGTGTTGATACAATTTACCTCATTAATGTGGATAAAACAGGTCTAAAAAAGATTGTAGGTATTCCGGTTGAAGGGAAGATTAGTACATTTACTTACTTGAGTCCGCCAGTATGGTCGCCGAATGGACAGGACCTTGCTCTTGGTATGGACCGCCAATATTTTAAGGATGGATACGCTAGTGTGCAGATCTACGAAATTAATGGGAAAAAATCAAAAGAGTTTTTCACTCAGTCCCAGCGAGTTGGACAGATCTCGTGGTCACAGGATGCGTCTAAAGTAATGTATGTTACAACAGGAAACTTGAAGCGTGACCCGATACTTGATAAGAGGATACACCTAACTAGTATAAATCTACCCAGTCAGGCGAGAATTATTAAGCATACTTCTCCTTCGTGGTCGCCGGCAGGAGATCGAGTGGTCTTTATGGAACGGGAAGATTGTATGGGAGTTCAGTGGAAGGTTTGGTTGCTTGAACTTGAAAAAAANCAAATGGTTGCTATTGCTCGGACGAAGAAGTTTTTGACCGCNGTTGAATGGCTTCCGNGTGGAGATCGAATNTGCCTNTGGCATACGTCGAAATATCTNCGTGGTGGAGAGTATCGTCCTGCTAAAACAAAGGGNTGGGTTGTTAAGATTAATTGATGAGCGGTTGCTAGNATGATTCGTCATTTTTATGATAAAACGAAAAGTTAAAGTTTAATTAGGAAATATCAAATGCCTAAAGTTGTTATTGGACATATGGATGATCCCAGAAGTCTTGCACCTATTTATGATAGGTTCTATGATCAGCATCCTGAATTAAAAATAGGTTGTGATGAGTTTGAGGGTGAAGGGGAATTTGTCGCTCAGTACGAAGGAATTCGATTCATCTGGATCGATAAAGGAGAAGGCGAAGTCTATCTTGATGTTGGTTATCGAACACAGGAAGGTGATGGCGAGAAACTACCTGACTGTTATACCAGTGAGAAAGTCGATACCGAAAATTTACCCATTTTGCAATCAATCGCAGAAAATCTGGATACACTTCATCCAGAAATCTTGCTGCCTGTTGAATCGATTTTGAGCCGGTTTGATGGGGAGATTACAATTGGTGATATTTCCAATGAAATCCGGTTGATGGTGGAAACTGGGATTGATCGAGTTAACTGGACGAGTCGTCCGAAAGTTCGTCGTGCTTTTGAATTGCTCTTGGAAAACTACTCGCAGATGGGTTGGTCAACAAAACAAGAAGGTTCTTTTGAATCGATCAAAGTTGGCGATCAACTGACAGTTACAGCTGACGAACCGGTACGTGTTCGTGGTAAGTTTCGATACTGGTGGATTGAAGATACAAGCATATTCATGACGCATGTGACAACTGTCAGACGCTTAAATTATATTCGAAACGCTGTCGCTAAGTCTGGTGAGTTTCGAGTGTTGACTATGCCATGGTTTTGTTACACTGAAACTGAGGATAAACTGGATGGTGTCAACAGTGTCAACAATCATGTCCTTCATGTTACAGATCAAAATTCGCAGACGCACTATCATCCTGNCCAAGCTATTGGTAGTGGTAAACCGCAACATGAGATTCATATCATCCTTGAGCCCAGTTCTTTGGGAATTGATATACAAGAGAACGGAAGTTATATTGATGTTTTTCCTGAAGTAGATGATTTAACCGTTCATCAAAAGATTGAATTATCTCCGGGTACCATTGTTTATATTCCTCCTGGAACTGGACACCGTATTGTAAATGCTGTTGTTAGTGTATTGGGNATACCTGGATTCAAACTGAACAACACAATTTTTCTCGACTAACGGACCTCAGTTAGTCAAGAGGGAAGTTATGAAATTNACTGTTTTTATTTTTTGTAACTGCCGTTTTTAGGTTATCTTTGGTTTTTCAAGCCAAGCAAATATATGCGAAAATTGGTGTTGTTGATTAAAGATGGCCTGCTAGAAGTTTAGTTCAGGACAATTATATAATGGTTGTTAATGGTCAAGCTGGAACATCCCGAGTATAAGAGTGGATCTGTCAACTTTCAGGCTAATCGCCAATCCAATCTCTGGAAAAGGGAGAGGTCGGAAGCTCTCTGAAATCGCTCTAAAAAAACTTAAAACTGCTGGGCTGGAAGGCGAATTGGTTCTTACNACTGGGCCTNGTCACGCAAACCAGTTGGCGCAGGATGCGATTTCAACAGGAATACGGTGGTTAATTGCTTGTGGTGGTGACGGAACTATACATGAAATTGTTAATGCTATTGGCCAACGGCGGGATATCATTCTTGGTCTGATTCCCTGTGGAAAAGGGAACGATTTGGCATCCGCTCTTCGGATTCCCAAAAATCCAATTCAAGCAATTGAGGTTTTGCTAGCTCGGCAGACNCGTCAGATCGATCTGGGAAGAATTGGAGATAAATTTTTTCATACCATTGCAACCTGCGGCTATGATGCGGAAGTNGGTCGTCGAGTTACGGAAGAAGGTTCGATCTTATCNGGAACACTTGCTTACATCCAGAAAGCCATTACAACATTGNCTAAATTTGATTCTCCAGATGCTCGAATTGAAGGTGATTTTGGTGTATTNGAAGGAAAGATCCTACTAACATCAGTGGGAATTACTTCTAGCTATGGCGGTGGTATGAAGATCGTTCCNGATGCAGTTGTAGATGACGGATTGTTTGATGTCTGTATTNTCAACNCGATACCCANTTTAACAATTTTGCGAATGCTTGTCACACTNTATTGGGGTGGACANACCAGCCACCCNGATGTGCAAATACATCGGACTCGNACCNTATGCATCGATACAGATCCACCGCTTAAACTCTATGCTGATGGTGAGCTCATCGGGCCGGTACCCACCAAAATTGAAATGNTTGATCANGGCATGACAGTTGTTGTTCCCTAANTAATCAGNAAATTTTAACTGCACCACNATAGCACGATGGTCAGATAAATCGACATCGNAAATCTGGNATCTTCTTTCTCTTTTCCCTGTCGACTCGCAGGNANTCNTNNTGAAAACTNGGACTGNTTAGTATGTGATCGAGCAGATTTNTCTTCCNANTTATATTCCTGCTTTNCTTTGTCGGAATCGGTATATTTCGCCCAAANATTCTNCNGTGTGGTGGTNGNTTNTCAAAGAAAAACTCAGTATTNAGGTAAGNAAATNTTGATATCAAGCTGGNTTGATCCANATCTAANCCAACAAGAAACANCAAGAATAAAGGCGATAGNGACNCACCTGTTTTTACGTAGTGNTATACTTNCTATTTTTGCTTTATCCTTCGAGAATTTTCGCNTAAATTTTCCTGTTCCTTGGTCCATCGAATTCACACAGGAAAATCCCCTGCCAAGTGCCGAAAACTAGTNCTCCTTTTTCTATGATAACCGANTCAGAACTACCGAAAAGACAGGCTTTAACATGAGCGGCTGAATTGTCTTCCATGTGTTGATAACGGTGATCAACAAATGGGATAATCTCATCAACAATTAATAGAATGTCTTGTGATACCATAGGATCTGCATTCTCGTTAATTGTGATGCCAGCGGTTGTGTGTGGTACGTATATATGGCAGATACCACTTTGAATTTGGTTACTTTTGACTATTTGTTGGATCTTTTCGGTGATGGGAACAAATTCAGTTTTTCTTTGTGTTCGAACATCAAATTTTTCTAGCAATACTGTACCTCATTTCTTTTCATTAAGTCTGTCATAATTTGGTTGAGTGATTCCATTTGTTCAGAACGTTCGGTTCCTCATTTTCTGTTGACCGCTTTAGGTGAAAGTGTTATGATTTCCAGCGATGGAATTTAGTCTATCACAGCATAATTCCTATTGGTTAAATAAAAAAAGTCTATGAAGAAAATTGCTTTTGGGGTTTTAATTACGAGCCTTATCGTTTTCGCCCTTTGCTTCTTATTCGTGCTTGTGGGAATTATTGAAATTGAGGAACCAAGGAGGATAATAAATGTTTTCCTCGTTTTGTTAGGGATTCTCGTTGTCGTTGGGTTTGCCCACGGGGGAAAATGGCTATACGACGAGAAGTTGAATCCNGTTGACCGAGCTTATGCTACTTTGGTTGACATGNGTGTTGAGAAACAGACAGCTCCATCAAGGACACATCTGACGGAAACAGACGTTGTTTTGTTTTCTACTAAATTTGGGATGTTTGAATTGGAAGATAACAGAAAAATTGAACTAATGCTGACTTCCAATATTCGTTCATTTATCGAGATTGGTACNCGTGGTGACCTATCGAAAAAATCGAGCGTTAGGTTTTGANTTTGATCAGGATCAGTTTTTGGTTCGCGTGCCTGCTTCTCTGGTTAGTAAAAGTGAAGTAGAGGTCTCAACTTTTTCAGNTAACTCTGGTATATTTGAATTGGAAGACTCATCCNTTCTTGAATTGATATTGAACTCTAAATGCAATGTGGTTGAGGTTGGTGTTCAAGGGGAGTTGATCTATCGTAACAACCATGCACTGGATTTTATTGTTAATGGAGGGTAAAGTTAAAGTATGATGCTGACGGTTGATCAAGCTCGGACCCGAATTTTAGATGCCGTTTCACGTATGCCGGCCAAAAAATGCGGTATTGTCGATAGTCTTGGGTGTATTCTGGCTCAAAGTGTNTATGCTGGTGAAAATATTCCGCCATTCGATAACTCTGCTATGGATGGGTATGCGTTGATTGCTAGTGATGTTGAGACCTCCTCAGATGAAAATCCAGTAACTTTGGATGTTATTGAAACAATTCCCGCTGGTTATGCACCAGTGAAACAGGTGAAGAATGGTCAGGCTACCCGTATTATGACAGGTGCTATGATGCCTAGTGGGGCTGATAGTGTTGTTATGGTTGAAAAGACGGAAGCAAAAGAGGGTGGTGTAGATATTTTTGATTCGGCCGCAAAAGCTCAGAATGTCCGGTTTGTTGGTGAAAGTGTTAAAACTGGGGATTTAGTTATGTCAGCAGGGAAAGTCATCCGCCCACAGGAAATCGCTATGTTGGCTTCACTTAACATTTCGGAGATTGATATCTATCAACGCCCTAAAGTGGCGGTTGTTTCTACTGGTGATGAATTGACACCGCTGGGTGGAGAATTGAAACCGGGGAAAATCCGGGATAGTAACCGTTATGGGATCTGTGCCCAACTCATTGAGGCGGGATTCGAGGTTATTGACAAGGGGATTTGTGGCGATGATGTAGCTGAACTTGAGCGAACCCTGCGTTCAGCACTTGGACAAGCAGATGTCTTGATCACAAGTGGGGGAGTATCTGTTGGCGATTATGATGTTGTTAAAATTGTGCTTGAAAAATTAGGGGATATCAACTTTTGGAGAGTGGCCATGAAACCGGGAAAACCGCAAGCTTTTGGAATCGCTGATGGTAAACCTATCTTCGGCTTACCTGGAAATCCGGTGTCGTCATTGACCGTCTTTGAGCTTTTTGTTCGACCGGCGTTATTTAAAATGGCTGGATATACCAAGTTGCTACGTCCAACATTTAAAGCCGTTTTGGAAACTGACATTAAAAACGATACGAACCGTGTTAACTTTATGCGGGCTATTATCGAAAAGCATAATGGAAGGTATCATGCTAAAATTACTGGTGACCAAGGTTCGGGTATCCTTTATTCGCTTGTTTTAGCTAATGGTTTAATTACTATTCCTGTTAACCAGACGATTCATGCTGGTGAGACAGTGGATGCACAGTTTTTTGGGGATGCGTTTTAAAAATGTAAATGAGGGAAAACATTGTGAGTCAGGGAAAAAATTTTCAAGTCGGAGGTGTAGAATTGCATGTCGATAATCGGTCTCTTGATAATGATGGAGGACCTTCAGTTCGTGTGTTTGGGGATGTCGATGGGAAATCAGTCCAATTGTTACGCTTTGATTGTTTCCGAAAAAATCCTCATTACCACTACGATCCAGCTGGAAAAAATGACATGCATTTAATTGATGAGACTAGCATTCTTGATTCAGTTAGTTGGACCATTGAACAACTTGGAAACAATCTGCCAGATATGATCCGCACATCCGGTTATCATGATGTGGCAGACAACGTTGATCAGGCCGCTATAGCATTAATTTTATCAGAGGTAGAAACGTTCATGCTGGCGGACTAAACAACTTTGTTTCTTTGATTATTTAGTATTAAAAAGGAGTTAAATGAATGCCTACATATGAGTACAAATGCCTCGAATGTGATCATAGATTTGAAGCGTTTCAGTCAATGAAAGATGACCCGCTCGAATCCTGCCCTGAATGTGAAGGGAGTGTGAAGAAATTGATCAGTTCGGGTGCGGGTTTAATTTTCAAGGGATCCGGGTTTTATATTACGGATTACCGCGGTGATGGATACAAGGAAGCTGCTAAGAAGGATAAGGAAGCCGCTGGTGGAGGTAGTGAAGGTAAAAGTAAATCAGATGGTGGCGAATCTAAAGACAGTTCAGGCGAATCTAAAGGCAGTTCAGGCGAATCTAAAG
>NZUQ01000129.1 GCA_002697225.1 Candidatus Poribacteria bacterium | reverse complement strand
TTTGAAGACTGGGTCGGTGCTACCAGACAAATCGTGGGGAAGTCGATTCACGGTGGTTGTGCTGGTCGCCTTCAGTATGGTTTGTTTAGTGAAGGTGGAAAGATGACACTCAGGTTGGCAGGTGAAGGAGGGTCACCCAATATTTTTGCTGAACCACCAGAGGCCAATAAGTGGGTTCATCTAGCTTGTAGTAATGATGGTAAAGAGGTGGGCAAAGGTGCTGCGGGAGGAAAGCTCAAACCCAGCCCTGACCCGTGGGCTATCGGTCAGGATTGTGATCGACTGAATTATATTCCTACCGGCTTGATTGATGAAGCTCGTTTATGGGATCGAGCCTTGAGCGAAAAGGAAATTGGGCAATATATGGAGATGGGGCCAAAGAGGCGTTAGCTGTTAACCCCCAAGCTAAGCTTTCTGTGTTTTGGAGTAGCGTCAAAACGGAATACTAGACTAATGTCTATCAAGTTCTAGTTGATCAGTTTCATGTTGCTGGTTATCTTTAAAAAAAATGGCCTATCATTTTCCAATTTGATTTGATTTCAAGTATCTGCTGGTTTTGCTGGTCTAGTTCAAACTCCCATCTTGGTCATGTACAGTTAAGTGTGGGTCATCAAGTCAGTGGGTACATCCGATTTCTGATCAGCAACTGGTACTAGGCTATGGGTTACTGTCTCAATTGTACAGAAATGCCTCCCGTATTTAACCAAGTTGAGCCTGATAGGCAAACAGTAAAGATCAAGATCCTGGATATTGTTGCTATCTTTTGATTGTCAGTTAAACAATACCCAAATTACAGAAAACGTGATTCACAGAAAAGCCTGACTACTGTTGAGTGGTCAGGCTTTGCAAACTTGATTTTAGGGTTTTAAGGACTATTTGTCCACTGTTGGTTTCTGCTCTTTAGGTTCAGGTAACTCTATATTGTACTCCTTCAGCAAGCCTGCTATCTTTGACTTCATTTGCCTGTGCTGTTGTTGACGAAGTTCTTTAACAGCTTGTTGCACTTCTTGGCGCTGTTCATCTGTCAAGTGTTTGGCCAATTCAGGTGATAACATTCTGCCAGATTTACCTTTTTCAATGTCAGAGCTTCGACGATCTCCAAATCGCCTGTTTTGTGACATTCGCTGTTCTCTACTTGGATGCTTGTGTTGGTGATTATCTCTCCTATAACCTGTGTCTGACCTCCTATGTCTTTGGCCTCCAAAACGACTCTTATGCCTTGTTTTCTGGTCACGACCAAAGCGTCCTTTACGTTGTATATCACCATGCCGATGGGAGCCTTTCTTTTTGTTAGTTTCTTTTATTTTTGATGATTGTTTGCTATCTTCTATCTGTTTTTCTTTTGCTGTTGTATCAGGTTGATTGATCTCTGATATAGCAGGAAAAATAGTTATTGTAATACTAGCGCACAATATCGCTAGTGCNATTGAAATTTGCTTTAACATTTGATTATCCTCCAAAATTTTTGTTTCGCTCTGTTTAGACAAAGCAACCAATCTTTTGTTCGGAATTTTTTTAAAATAATCAAACACAGCACATGTTGTTTATACAAGTTTGATTTAAGAATTCTAAGATATGTTAATAATAAAAGGGTTACTAAGGATAAGGTAGGTGTACCAGACGAGACAAATGGTTATAACGGCACAGCTATCATGTTGGGAGGNAGGAAACATGCACCTAGATCTCATTGTATCTACCAAGTCTAAA
Organism: Candidatus Poribacteria bacterium; assembly: GCA_002697225.1. Next base: position 39,890 of record NZUQ01000129.1, on the reverse strand, counting down.
CTGACGATAAAGTGGGNATTCCTTAAGATGTCAGTTCGCCGGCAGTTGGTACAACTGAAGGAAGCTCATTAAGGGTATTTATNAGTTATCCCTACCCTGATATAAATAGTCAGACTACCTAACAGGAGGATCAAACTTATGTCCATNTTTTAACGTAAGAAAGAGATGCCCAAACTGGAGAGAAAATACAGGATACAAGAGAGTCTTGCCTTTATTCTACCGGCAGATGATAGCCACTTTTCTTCACCTTAATCCGATGCAAGCTTTTTCCTTCTGTAATGTACAGTGTTTTGCTATCTTCGCCTCGACCAAAGGCCACGTTTGTTGGAAGATTAGGTGTAGGAATGTAAGCTTGTTCAACTCCTTCGGGGGTATAGACACAAATTCCCGGACGTGTCACATCACGTACTGCTACGTAGAGATTTCCTTCTGTGTCGAGAACTAATCCGTCTGGTCCATCCTGAGGTGCATAATCAACCAGAACTTTTCGGAAAGTCGCTGTCCCATCCTCGGAGAGGTCATAAGCCAACAGGGCCATGCGGCCTTTGTGAACAGATGTTTCTTCTGGCAGTTGACTTGCGTTGGTTGTTCCATCATTGTGGCAAATGACATACAGCGTTTTTTGGTTAGGTGAAACGGCAACACCATTTGGTTTCCCAGCATCGGTAATGATACGATAAATTGAGCCGTCGAGATCAATTCTATACACACCCATCACTGGCTGATTAACCGGCTCATGGCCAANATATCTTGGATCNCTGAAGTAGATTCTTCCTNTTTCGTCAATAGTAATATCGTTGGGAGAGTTGAACGGTTTACCTTCGTATAAGCCGGCAATGATTTCGCTTTTTCCTGTTTGGAGATCTGTTCGTGTCAGTCGGCGCCCGCCGAAATCTGCTCCTTCAGCCGCGATTAGTCTCCCTTGAGCGTCAAATTTAAGTCCATTGGACATCCCGCTGGGAGAACGGAAGATTTTGGTTTGACCCGTTTGGGGTGTATATGTCCAAATATGTCCTGCTTGCATTCCTGATTCGTGGGTAAAAGTAATATCACTAAAATAAACTGTGCCATTAAAGGCAACAGCAGGTCCTTCCGTAAAGTGCCCTGAATCAAACAGTTTCTCCAGTTTGGAGGAAGAGATGATAATACTTTCATCTCCACTTGGGATTAGTGTTGTATCGGATGTTACTGGTGTCTGGATAGAAATCAGAAAAACAGCCGCAATTGAAATTAGGAATAATGTCTTTGATCTCAACCAATTCTTTAACATAGGAAACTCCCAATTCAAATTTTAGTTTTTGGTCAAAACCATTCTAGCAGATAACTTTTGACGAATCAAAGAAAGTTGATATGATACTGATTCTATTCATGCTCTTTCGAAAATCGAAAAATGACTTTTGGGTGTCATCAATGCTTGATTAGTGTCATAATGAAATAGGGGGACATTTTAGATGCAAAAAGATAAAATTCGACTTGCTATTATTGGTTGCGGTGGAATGGCACAGGCACACCTGAATGCCTATATTCACCTCAAGAACTTGGGGATAAACATATTTGATTTCGTGGCTATGTGTGATGTTGATCTTAATTGTGCACAAGAATTTGCCCTTAAAGCAGCTGAAAGCCAAGACGGCGTTCAGCCTAGTACATATGTTGATGTTAACGAAATGCTGGATAAAGAGTCGTTGAATGCGGCTGACATTTGTGGCCCGCATTTTCTGCATCATACCCTTGCGATTCTCTGTTTTGAAGCTGGGCTCGATGTGATAGTGGAAAAACCGTTAGCTGTTACGATACGAGCTGGTCATAAAATGATACAGAGCGCGGAGACACACAACCGGATTCTAGCGACTGCGGAGCAAGTGCGGCGTTGGGTGGGGCCGCGAACNGTTGAGTGGCTGATCAATAAAGAGAAGATGATTGGTCAGCCGCGTATGTTCTTTCGACAAGGAATTGGTGGTCCTACTGATCCTGAGAACCTTTTACGTGATGAACCAATGGTCTGGCGGAAAGACAAGTTAACCAGTGGTGGTAATGGCATTATTGATGGCGGGGTGCACTACGTTGATTTATTGATTTATTTCTTTGGTGAGCCCGATGAGATCTATGCCCGCGTAGAAAATCTAAACCAGTTTCAGTTTCGGGCTAAGGATGGGGATTATGTTCTCCAAACGGTTGAGGACACTGCTTTAGCAACTATTACATTCAAAAATGGGGTCGTTGGTCAATGGGTGAGTACTGGCGCTGCACCGGGGCATGGNATGAGTTACAATAGTTATCATGGTAATCTCGGTTCCNTATATAGTGGAGGGGGGTATCCAGAACAGCCTGAATTACAATTTTGGGATGGGAGTAGGCGAGAAAAAGATGATTTACAGAAGGCATATATGGGAAGCCTGAGCCAGGAGGAGAAACACAGATTGTTTCCGCATAATATTACCGAAGGTGTGGCTTTGGAAGTCTACGATTTTTTGGATGCTGTCCAGAAACGGCGTCGGCCGGAACTTGATGGTGTTGATGGGTTGAAAGCGCAAGCTGTATGTAATGCGATCTACGAGTCTGGATGGTGTGGGGAGTCAGTAAAGTTTGATGATGTTTATNATGAGAGAATTTCAGGTTATCAGGACGAAATTAATGACAAATGGAAAATTTGATTTGTGGTAGGTTACTGTCGAGAACGTGTTATCACAATCTGTTTTACTTGGTGTATTCAGTAGTATAGGTGTATCTTGATCGGTGATTGAATTTGGATTGAGGTTTTGTTATATTAGGTTAAGTACCTACCGTGTTTGGGGGAGCGTAATGAGAAAAGCAGGCTCTAGTGTCCGGGTGGCTTTCTTTGGAACTGGCCAGTTTGCTAACAAGACGCATATACCTAATCTGATGAAAATTGATGGCGTCGATATTGTTGCTATCTGTGATATTAATCCGCAGGCATTACAGTCCACCGCTGAGCAGTTCGGTATTCCCAAAACTTATCATGATGCTTACCAATTGTTGGAGGAAGAGGAATTTGATATNCTTTATTCCGTAGTACCTGCTTTTGCCCGAACAGATGTGGAAGCTATAGCAGCCTCGAAAGGAATTCACATCTTCAGTGAAAAGCCGCAAGCTATCAAGATCGAAATTGCGCAGCATATTGATGCCGCAATTCGGGAAGCTGGAGTTCTTAGCACAGTTGGCTTTCGGGAAAGATATCGGCCTATCTTTCAGCAAGCTCGCCGATTATTGTTGGATAAAGAGATTGTGCATGTACAATTCCATAGCTTTGGCGGATTTCCATCTCGCCAACTTGTCGAGGAAAGTGTTGATTGGCATTCAGATTTTGGACGAGGTGGGTACTCTGCTTTCGACTGGGGTGGGCATGCTGTGGATTACATCCGTTTCATTACGGGGTTAGATATCGTCAGAGCACAGGCTTTCTACCATCATCCTAATGACTATTCGAAACCATTATCCTGCTCTTTTCATTTTTCTTCCTCAAATGGTGCGATTATCAACCTGAGNTTCATCTCAGCTGGTGGGCAACCAAAGGATAATCCATGGTTCCAGGTTTTTTTTGAACAAGGTTATCTAGCAATTTATGGTTATGAGCGTATTGAAATGAATCATGAGGTTGTCTACACAACTGAAGCTTTTGATCCATGGTTTAAGCAAGATCAAACTTTTATTGAGGCTGTACGTTCTAACGATGGAAGTCAGATTCTCAATGATTATCATGATGGCCTTTTTTCTTTAGCACCTATTTTAGCTGGTTGGGAATCGTCACGTTGTAACGGGACGTGCATAGAGATTTCCTCATTTATGGCGCCTTAAATCAATAATTGGGTCAAAAATTGCATACACAGGTTTCAATCACCCAAAATGATGTCGATGTATACAATAACTTGGGGTATTTGGTTGTCCATAATGCATTTACTGCAAATCGAATTCAATCCTTGTTAGCGGCTGTTGATCGGTTGATAGACCGTGCACTAGCTGGTGATTGTGAAATTGGATGGATTGATAAGGACAGTCGTCTCCCCGCCCGTGTCGGACACTTATTACATTCTGACAAATATGATCATGCTTATGCTGACTGGTTGGGAGAGGATTTAGCACCGCATATTGAAAGGTTGTTAGGTAATGAGCCGGTTAGGCATAGTCTTTTTGGAATGCTAGCTAGTGGTGGTGGGCAACCTTATTGTCAGTCATGGCATCGTGATTTGTGCAAGCCGGGAGAAGACGGGGAGGAAGCATCTCTCCTCCGCCATCACGGCAATTTTTTNCAGNTTAANGCGCCGCTTTTGCCAGCGGATCGTTTTCTAAATATTGTGCCTGCTAGCCATCTTCGTGCTTCTACTGTTCAGGAACTCAANGTGGCAGAAAAAGATGCGAGCTTAAGTATGCCTGAGGCGATTGAACTGAAGCTTGAACCAGGAGATATTGTCTACTATAATGCTAATCTGTGGCATCGTGGTTGGAATCCAAATGGAGATAAGCGNTGGACAATGCACTGTGCGTTTTGGAAAGCTGGATGTCCGGTTATGAAGCATGAATTTGGTCAGCGTGAAACCTTACTGAAACATGTTGATGAAATGCCTGCTGTAGCGANCCAGTATGTTCAAAACTATATTGATAATTATCCGGAATCAGATCCCAAAAGTTTCTTAGAACTCTAGTTTTGTTATGGCAAATTTTGTCTTGACTNACTTAAATATCGATTGAACTTTGCGAGAATTTTAGGTATATGAAGGTTGTACTAGCCGAAAAACCGTCAGTTGGACGTGATATAGCATCTGCACTAGGGGCNAAGTCTCGTCGTGATGGCTATTACGAAGGACATGGCTATCAAATTACCTGGTCCTTTGGTCATATCTTTACTTTAAAGGAGCCCTCTGAGTATGACCCTAATTATAAAAGTTGGTCATTAAATACATTACCGATTACCCCGGCTAGATTCGAGTTGAAACTGATAGATGATGCTGGGATACGGAAGCAATTTTCAGTAATTAAACGTTTACTGCAGAATGCTGATGAAGTGGTTTGTGCGACAGATGCTGGACGTGAAGGAGAACTGATTTTTCGGTATATATTTCATATGGCTGGTTGTGGCCAGAGGTCTTTTCAACGTTTATGGTTGAGTTCTTTAACTGATGAAGCTATTCGCGAAGGATTCAGCAACTTGCAATCAGGTAGTAAGTACGACAATTTATATGCAGCGGCAAAGTGTCGAAGCCAAGCTGATTGGATTGTTGGCTTAAATGGAACNCGTAATTTTACTGTACGGTATGGTGGNCGTGAAANAATTCTATGGAGTGTNGGACGTGTGCAGACTCCAGTTTTGGCCATGATAGTCAAAAGAGATGATGAAATCCGTAATTTTCGGCCTGAGNCGTTTTGGGAATTGATGACTCGGTACAGAGATGTAACCTTTAAATTTAAAGGAAAACGCTTTGACAAAAAGGAAGATGCCGAAACCCTACAGGGGAAAGTTAGCAAACATCCACTTGTTATTGAAAATATTAAGGGAAAAAAGCAAAACCAGAATCCTCCTTTGTTATACGATTTGACGAGTTTGCAGCGAGATATGAATCGTTTGTATGGCCTGTCTGCCTCCAAAACACTGGAATTGGCTCAATCGTTGTATGAAAACAAGTTGTTAACGTACCCTCGTACGGATTCCCAGTATTTAAGCCAGGATATGAAAGGCAAAGTGGTTAGTGTTCTTCGGAAATTAAAAACAGAAAAACAGGAAGAAATAACCAAATTAGATCTGGACAATCTCAGCTTTAATACGCGTATTATTAACGATAAGAAGGTTACAGATCATCACGCTATCATTCCAACAGGGAAAGTTCCTAGAGATTTGCCGACTCCTTCATCCAATGTATTTAATGCTGTCTTGACACGTCTGATTGCTGTCTTTTACCCAAAGTGTACAAAGGAAATTACTACGGTTGATGCTGTATCCAATTCCGTTTCTTTTGAGGCTAAAGGAACTCGGGTTGTTGATCCGGGCTGGACAGTACTTTATCCAACACACAACAACAAGGATAGTGGTGAAGATCAAGAACTACCCAAATTTGTAAAAGGGGAACAGGGCGATCATGAGCCTTTTATCAAGTCTGGAAAGACTAAACCACCGTCCAACTATAATGAAGGTTCACTTCTAGGAGCAATGGAAACAGCGGGACGAATGGTTGCAGATGAACAGTCAAAGGATGCACTTAAGGATAGAGGGATAGGGACTCCAGCAACTCGGGCCGAAATTATCGAGACACTTCTAAGACGCGGTTATATTGTGCGAGAAAAAAAGAGAGTAACTGCCACAGACTTAGGTCGGTATCTAATAGCTTTGGTTAAAGATCCGAATCTCAAATCTCCCGAATTAACTGGTGGGTGGGAATCAAAGTTGAAAGCTATGGAAAAAGGAGAATTTCCTGCTGAGCAGTTTATGGATGGAGTAGTTCAGTTTACTAGAGAACTTATTGAGACTAGCAATGTGTCTGCTATTAATAACAAGAGCTTAGGGAATTGTCCGCGTTGTAGCAATTCGATTATAAAAGGCCGGCGTGGCTATGGTTGTTCGAAGTGGAAGGAAGGATGTGGGTTTGTTATATGGAGTGAGTATAATGGGATTGAACTGAGTGTCAGGCAAATTCAGGCCCTCCTCCAACACAAAGTATTACTGTGGCCAATTATAGATAAAGATGGTGTGGAGTCGGTACTTTATTTGTCGGATGAGGGGCATCTAATGAATATTGAAGTGCCGAAGAAAGATCGGCAGAAACCTGTGCAGGCGAAAAGCCGGAAAGTAGAAAAAAACACGGTAGCAACTAGCCAACCTGTAACTCAGGATTTGTTATTGATAGGAGATTGTCCTCTGTGCAGTCAAAAAGTTGTTGAGCATGAAAATGAATATCGTTGCAGTGATTCAAAGCAACAGTGTAGATTTATAGTTCCCAAGACAATTGCCGGAAAAAAAATGGGCTTGCGCTCAGTCAAAACTTTGCTAAAGAATGGAGAAACATCACGGCTCAAAGGCTTCAAGTCAAAAGAAGGTAAAAGCTTTGAGGCGAGTCTGAAATTACAGAACGGAAAGATTGAATTATTTACCAATCAGTAATTACTACATAACAAACACGGAAATCGGATGGTGATTCAACCAGTTGTTGAAATTGAAAGTGACATCTATTCCTTTGAACCCGCAAATAATGGGGCGGGACCACTGTGGTGTCACGGATCAACAATTATTGTTCGGACAGATGATACGGTTTATGTCGCAGGACTTGAGACTTTACCGGATCAGAAGCCATTACACAATTGTCGATGGTTNTTATTCCAACATCAGCATGATGTATGGAACTTGGTGTATCGAGATGAAAGTGGACGAACACGCGAACCTTCACCTCTTGGACTCTTAGGGAATAGGGAGTTGCTTGTTACTTGCAACCCGACACTGACTCTGCCGGGAGAATATGGCGGACCTGCTGAACCAACTGTTTATCGGTTTGACACACAAGACNTCAAAGGCAAGTACACAAGAGAACTACCTGTTTGGAAAGACCAGCCACGATTTACGGAGCATTCATATCGAACCGTTGTTGCTGATGGTGGACATAATGAAGTTCTTTATATCCAAAATGTTGGAATGGATGTTGCCCACATGTCATTATTAGAATTAGGTGAAAAGTGGTCTGGTGTCGGTCATATCCGTTGGCCGTATGCAGGTGAATACCAACAACCCCAGTTCCTGCGATTGTGNTATCCCAACGTTATTATGCGTGATAGAGCTGTACATTTTCTGGGTGTTAGCGACGTCGTTGAACCGATTGAAGAATGGAAACGCTCGAAATATGAGATCACTGGACGTGAATGGGACTACGTTTTTCGCCGACTTTTTTATGCATGTACACCGAATATCAAGGATCAACCACTTGGCCAATGGATTGAAATCGCCAACTTCGATGCAACTGCGGGACATATACAAAACAATGATATTTGGNTATCNTTGGATGGGACTGCCCATCTTATCTGGTGTGAAACCAGCACNGATGCTCGCCTNAGANAGCNATTCTTTCCCAATCAGAATCTTGTGTATAGTTTGAAATACTTGACNATTNGTAATGAAAAAGTCCAAGAATGNCAGACGTTAGCGCAAATTTGNGATCAGGAAGANGGTCGTCGTCCGCAGTCTGCCCGTTTTCACATNCTNTCGGATGGCACGCTGGTTGTACTNGCGTCTTTTGTTCCCAANACACCNACTTCTAGTCAGGTNGCAGTATACTGTCTAGCTGAAATCTCTGCTGAATCAACTACTTTAAACTGGGTTGATGTTCCATTGTCACAACCATTCTCAGGTACATTTCTTACCAATACAGTTCGAGGTGGATCTGCGCCATCTGATATCATTGACGTCGTTGGAATCTCACCAAACAAAGGACACACTGTGGGATACGCTCGTATCCGAGTAGATTCAAGCAGATNATTTAAAGGTAAATAGTCCCAAGTTATATGCTGGACCGGACGGAAGAATTTTTCTGCTCTTGGTATTGGTTTTAAGGGAAGTTTAGTCGGATTTGCTACGAAATGATAGTTAGTTATTTACTCACTATACCTACTGGATTGGGCAAATCGATAATTTGTTTTAGGGGCCGGATTGTAAAGTTACGAATGAATGGGAGTGGATAGCGATTATGCCAATATCAGTGTCTAAACTCTCAAAAAGGAGACTTGGGCGGACAAATTTGGAAGTTACTTCATTGAGTCTGGGTGGTGCTGGATTTGGGCGAGACGAAATCACTGATGGCCAGGCCATAGAAGCAGTTCATCGGGCGATTGAATTGGGCATAAATTATCTTGATACTTCTCCTCTCTATGGTGAGAGTGAGAGGCGTGTTGGGCTGGCTCTGAATGGAGGGTGGCGNAAAAAAGTCTATCTGGCCACTAAAACGGGCACACACCCCCAATGGCGTGGTGACTATTCCGCATCNGGGACGCGTAGGTCAGTTGAAAATAGCCTGCGNTTATTAAAGACTGATTATCTTGATGTTTGTTTGGTTCATGATCCGGAAAGCATGATGCCCGTTGTGGCCAAAGGAGGGGCGTTTGATGAATTACAAAGGATGCGCGAGGAAGGCTTGATCAATTTTATTGGTTTAGGAGTTCGTCAACATGAATTTCATGAAATTGCTATTAGAACTGGTGTTGTGGATGTCATTCTAACCTATCTTGATTATACTCTTCTCAACCAATCNGCATCACAGACATTGATGCCNNTTGCTAAAGAGAATGATATTGGTATCATCAACGGAAGTCCAATTGCTATGGGCTTACTGTCTTCTGTCGAACCTGATCCCAGCGCTCGCTATCCNGACGGCGAAAGGGCACATAAACTATGGTGTTGGGCACAAGAAAACAACCTCAACCTTTTGGACCTTGCTATTCAGTTTTGTTTGCGTCAACCGCTCATTGATACTATTCTGACTGGTTCGAAAAATGCCTCGGAAGTCGAACAAAATTATANAGCAGCAACAACTGAGNTACCCAGTGAAGTCTGGAACAAAATGCCAAACNTCTAAATTNTGTTTTGCTTAAGCNATTTAAGNTNNTCTTAAAATATCGGCAACTAATCAAANTTCANTTGGGGTAAGAACNGCGTTGAGGTAGAGATTTTNCAANTTNNAAGATATTGACAATTGACAAGTTTTGGGTTAACCTGATATACTATCGCATCTTAGGGATTTTTATGATCTTCTAGAGGTTTTACGCATCCCCGACTTTATTTGTAGTAGAGAGGAATTCTGAATCTATAGGAGTCTATGGAGGAAACGAATATGAATCGATTCAAGGGCATTGCCTTAACTTTTTCTTTAGTTTTTGTTGTGGTGTGGCTGGCTGGATGTGCTGGTTGCAACCCCCCTCCTGTACCGTCAGGAATGACCCCAACTAGTGGCCCGGAAACCGGGGGAACCCTTGTTAAAATTACCGGAGAAGATTTTGACATAAAAAACGGTGTCATCGTAACTTTTGATGGTAAAAAAGCTCAAAGCATAAATGTTCCGAGTGAAACTCAAGTCACCTGTGAAGCTCCTGCTGGCACAGCGGGCCAAACAGCGACAGTTAAAGTGGCGAACATAGGTCAACCAGAGGAAAAGAGGGAACAGGTCTCGCTAGCACAAAAGTTTACCTATACTGATGCCACACCGCCAGAGGTAACTACTACGGATCCATCTGGTAATGAAACTATTAGCGAATATGAAGATTCCATGCAGGTAATGAATTCGCTTTCGATTACTTTTAACGAAGCTGTAAACGCGGGAACTGGTTCTGTTTTTGTCACTTCAGGGACTTCCGAAATCAGTGGTAAAGCAACAGGAAGTGGTAACACTATTACGTTTACAGCTGACGAATATATGACTGCTGGTAATGTGTACTCAATTACTGTTTCGAGTATTGAAGATACTGCAGGGAATGCGCTGACGACACCGTACAAATTTAGCTTCACGATTCAAGCACCGGATAAAGTCAAATTCTACAAAGTGCGTCCAGGAGATACATTGCCAGCGATAGCCTCTCGTCCCGAAGTTTATGGTGACAGTGATCGGAAGTATCAGCTACGTTTGGTAGAAGCCAACCAAGATTATTATGATTTCAACCCCAACCGGTTGTTTGTCGGACAGCAACTGATCGTTCCGAGAGGAAAAGCGTGGGGAGATGAGGTCGCTGAAGAATAGTTAAACTGGTTTATTCTAAATCCACATTTTTTCTGAGGATGAAAGCTTTTACTATTGTTAAACTTCTCGCGTGTGCGTTATTCCTGATAGCGGGGGGGTGTAGCGTTCGGCACATCCCGTTGGATCAATCTGTTGCTGATCAGGATCCGGTGATAGAATACGCTGCTGAGTATGATGGCGGGAGTTACTATAGTGGCAGTAGTATTAGCAGCCCNAGGTTTGCCGCGGATGCTTGGCGGATGTCGCAATACTATCGAGGAGGGATCCCCTCTAATCAGTCTTCCACTATATTTGGTTATCAACCGTCTGATCGATTAAATATAGATCCTAATCCGTATGATAATTATCGTAGCGGCGAAGCTCCAATAATGCGTGCGCCAGCCCAAGATACGACCCAGCTAAAACGGAATGTTACCGAAACCAGAAAACGCACGCGGAGTCCTCAAACATCTGACTGGAGACGGGATCGGTTTGTTGATCAGGCTGGGTCGAATGAACGACAAGTTCGCCGTTCTCTAAAACAACGTCGCCAGGTTGAGAATATTGACGATGATGATGGATCTAGCAAAGAGAAATCGCGGCAAAAAACCAGAAAACGTACCAGAAGGCGAAAGTAAAGTAAGGCTATCCTACTCTTCTTCTCCTGTAGTGAATTCTTCCAAGTGTATAATTAATGTTCCGAGTTGAAGTCGCAAGATAAGCGTATATATCTGTAATAGCATGGCGATTTGTGCTTCGACNGTCACTTCNCTTTCCCGAATAAGATGTATGCAATTCTCTGTTTTTTCTCGGATTTGGTTGGTGCGGTCTAAGTCTATCTCTGTGGTCTGCTGCGCACCTATTTTGAGGAATTCCCAGATCCGATTTTGAATTTCAAGGAAGTAGCTGTTGGCTAGCGACTGTCTGGACCTTTTTGCGCTGTCGACCCAGATTGTATTCGATTTCCAGTTCAGCATAAACGCAATACTGTTGATGATGACATCTCGTATTGTGTCCTCACCTGATATCAATTCTTCAAGATTGGTTAACCCTTCCGCTTCGGCAGAAAGTGCCCGCACACGCGAGTATTCTTTAAGATTTGTAACAGTTTCCTCATTTTCCGAAATTAAGTTCCAGAGAGCTTCGCTTGTGCATAACATTGACTCTATTGTGCGTGCTAAGTTGGCTGATAAATTGGTTTGGATTATCAGAAGGTCTAAACCATGAAGTTGGCTTCGAAAACGCCAAACTTGATCAAGTGTTGGAGGTTCTTCTTGCTCCGCTACAATTGGGACTATGTTTTGACGGATATAGGTGATAATATCGTTGGCAACACGTTCTGTGTTCATGCCTGTTCAGTCTCTAATTCGACAATTTGATCGCGGAAAATCGCAGCTTCTTCAAACTTCATTTCAATAGCTGCCTTTTGCATCTTCACCTTCAGTTCGGCAATTAGTGTTTCATTATCTTGATCCTCATACTCAGCTTTATGTAGTTTTGGTGACTCAGCGACTTGAAAATTTACCACTTCCTCGGATGGCTTTTGGTCAATCATGTCACGGATCACTTTTTGGATGGTTACTGGAGTGATATTGTTGGCTTCATTATATGCCATTTGAATCTTACGTCGTCGTTTTGTTTCGTTGATAGTATATTCAATTGCTGGAGTTAAGTTGTCTGCGTAAAGAATGACTTCCCCATCAACGTTACGTGCAGCACGTCCCGCTGTTTGAGTTAGTGAAGTTTTTGAGCGGAGGAAGCCTGCTTGATCCGCATCTAAGACGGCAACTAATGAAACTTCTGGTAGATCCAATCCCTCACGTAGTAGGTTAATTCCAATAAGTACGTCGAAGGTGCCTTGCCGGAGTTCTTTCAAAATTTTAGCTCGTTCGAGAGTATCAATATCAGAGTGTAAATAGTTGGCCTTAATTCCGACTTCTATGAAGTATTCGCTTAGATCTTCTGCCGTCTGTTTGGTAAGTGTGGTAACTAAAACACGTTGATTTTTGGTGATTCGTTCTTTTGCAACACCAATTAGATGGTCAACCTGCTGTGTGACTGGATGAACCGAAACTTTTGGGTCAATCAGCCCGGTTGGTCGGATTATTTGTTGAACAATTTGATCACTGTGTTCTAATTCGTAGGGGCCTGGTGTAGCAGAAACGAAAACCACTTGGTTAATAAGGGTTTCAAATTCTTCATAGCGAAGTGGACGGTTATCGAGTGCTGATGGGAGACGAAAACCATAATCAACTAGTGTTGTCTTCCTCGACCGATCTCCTTTATACATTCCATTAATTTGAGGGACGGTCACATGTGATTCATCTATTATAANCAGCAGATCATCCGGAAAATAATTGACTAAACANTAAGGTGGTTCTCCNACCTTCAAGCCAGTGAAGTGTCTTGAGTAATTTTCGATGCCCTGACAGTATCCAGTTTCACGGATCATTTCCAAATCNTATCTGGTTCGTTGCTCAATTCGTTGTGCTTCAAGCAGTTTATCTTGGGATCTGAAGANCTCAATTTGGTCTTGTAGTTCGATCTCAATGTCAAGTAATGCTTGTTCTACACGGTCTTCCTCAGTCATAAAATGCTTGGCAGGGAAGATCATAAGCTTGTCATGGTTGCCAAGAATTTCCCCAGTTAATGTGTCAATTTCGCTTATTCGATCAATTTCATCTCCAAATAACTCTATCCGATAAGCAAAATCTGTATAAGCTGGAAATACCTCAATNACATCACCTTTGGCTCGAAAAGNCCCATGGGAAAACCCAACNTCGTTCCGNTCGTATTGNATGTCGACTAGCTTCCTTAGCAGATCACGCCTTTTAATNATATTACCAATTTCAATTTCTACNCATTGGTTACTATAAATCTCAGGATCTCCAAGACCATAGATGCATGAAACACTAGCGACANTAATAACGTCATGACGTGAAAGTACTGCTGCGGTTGAGGCCAGTCGCAACCGATTGATTTCCTCGTTGATATCGACCTCCTTTTCAACATAGAAATCGGTTGTTGGAATATAGGCTTCTGGGCGATAATAATCGTAATAACTAACGAAGTAATGTACAGCGTTAGTCGGGAAAAATTCACGAAATTCGTTATAAAGTTGAGCTGCGAGCGTTTTATTGGGNGAAATAACCAATGTAGGTCTTTGNACATTCTGAATNACATTTGCCATNGTGAANGTTTTACCCGAACCCGTTACACCAAGTAAAGACTGGAAGCGATTTCCACGAAGTAATCCTGTTGTAAGTTTGTCAATCGCTTGAGGTTGGTCCCCTTTTGGTAGGTAATCCGAAATTAATTCAAACGTTTCCATTTCCCCTCAGTTAATTGTGCGCATTACATATCATCTTTGGTTCGTAANCAGCTAGAAAAGCTTCGAGTATAATCTGATTTNCTGGGCATTCTTCTGATNGCAACAAACCNGTTTCTTTATCAATTTTACGAAAGNTAATTCCATTAGGTACAACAAAATCCTTTGNTTCACCTCGTATGGCTTCTTTCATAAATCTTGCCCAAATTGGTAATGCCGCNTGTGCTCCTTCATAATCTGTACTTTTTTGAGGATCATCGAACCCAACCCAGACCCCTACGGACAAGTTAGAATCGTACCCCACAAACCAAGCGTCTGTAAAATCGTTTGTAGTGCCAGTTTTGCCTGCAACTGGATGCTTTACTCCCATAACTCGGGCACGCCGGCCAGTTCCATTTTTAATTACACCTTCAAGCAAATTGCTCATTAGATACGCGATTTTTTCATTCAATACGCGGTGTCGTTGGACCGAATTCTCGATTAAAATATCTCCGTTACGGTCTTCTACATAGCGAATGCCAATTTGTTCGGTATAAATTCCATAATTGGCAAATACCGCATAAGCATTGGTGAGCTCGATTAATCTGAGGTCCGAGGCTCCTAGGGATAACGCGGGATAAGGAAACAATCGGCTTTTGATACCCATATTCTCTGCGAGTTGAACTGTTCGGGATATTCCTTCCGCGACACCGTTAAGACTAGTTCTCGTTTCATTCGCCAACCGTGCTGTGGCAACATTAATTGACTTTTCTAGGATTGTTCGAACGGTTACATCGCCATAGTAACGTCCTTTGTAGTTACCAGGGGCCCAACGTGTTCCTGGAATTCCTTCAGTGAACCAAGGTTCATCAAAAACTATCGTCGCTGGTGTAGCGAGAGGAGGTTCTTGAAACATCGCAGCAAAAACAATTGGTTTAAATGCCGATCCGGGTTGGCGCTGAGCTTGGACTGCACGATTAAAAAAATTAACTTTTTGTCGTGTAATATAATAGTCCCGGCCACCGACCATTGCTTTGATGTAACCTGTCTTCGGCTCAATAGCTATTAGGGCTGCTTGAAGGTAGCTTTCAATTGGATTAATTCCAGAATCTGAAATTTTGTTCTCATCGTAGTTAGGTAAATCTTTATAACCCTTGTCTAACTCACGTAGATGGTCAGCAACAGCAGTTTCAGCTATCTGTTGCATTGATAGGTCAATGGTTGTATACACCTTTAGTCCATTGTTGTACAGTTGACCCGCAAGTAAGGGGATATTTTTGAGTTGCTCGTGAATATAATCGAGAAAATGCGATGATCCTCTGATTTGTTTGCTCTGTGATTTTTCAACGTCAACTGGCTTAGCAATACTTGTTTGGTATTGTCTATCCGAAATAAAGTTTTCCTCTCTCATCAATCGAATAACAAGGTTACGTCGGGTTTTACAATTTTCTGGATTCCGAATTGGAGAATAGCGGGGAGGTGATTTAGGTATTCCTGCTAAGGTTGCGCATTCATGAATATTGAGTTCAGATACCATTTTTCCAAAGTAACTTTTTGCTGCTTCTTGAACACCAAGCAAATCACGTGAGCCATAACGTCCCAAATTTATAAAATTAAGGTAGCGTTCCATAATCTCATCTTTGGAAAAACGGGTTTCAATACGGACTGCTAGTAAAGCTTCCTTAATTTTTCTTATGTACCTTTGGTGTGGACTGAGGTAGATGTTTTTCGATAGTTGCTGAGTGATTGTACTCGCACCTTGTAGGCTTCCTCTTCCGAGATTACGGATATTATGTAAGAGAGATCCAAAAACACGTCGAACGTCTACACCCCAGTGTTCATAAAAGCGTTTGTCTTCAACTGCTAGAAAGGCTTGGATGAGCATCTCTGGAATCTCGGTAAGCATCACAATTTCGCGGGCAGCNCCTCCTTTATCATAAATTTCGCTCATTAATTCTGGAGCTAAGTCAAAATTGTTGAGATAAACACCATTTNCCTTTCTAATTGTGGNGATGCGCCTATTATTTAAGGTGATATTANNGATGTAAGNGGGCTTAGNTGCNCGAGGGTAGTGAAANCCTTGCAAGTNTAAAAAGAGTNTTTTAATATCTCCGNCTTTTTCTACGNNGAACGTGTANTGACCTTCTNCTAGNCTTTCNGANTTTTTTTCTGGAANTTCNTGGTACTCTAGNCGTTTCAATTTATTGATCANAAAGTCGACATCGNCNCCAATTTNGATAGTGGTGGCAGCAGCATAAATTTCCANATGCTGTTTCCAAGTATCAACTTGACTGTATTCAAGTTGNTCTAAGTTGATTGTTTTGACATCGTTCCAAGATCGAAGTGTCGCTCCGGAGATAAAACCAACTATGAAGAAAAAGGCAGCTATGCAAAAGACAANCATAANCTGGACGACTACGGCAATTTTCAGTAAGTGGTCGTTCATNCCTTTATTCATTTGGTCTTACTTACAGTATATGGTACCAAAACTACGCTAATTTTNNTACNNGTCGCGTACCTNAAATTTACTATTCCATTATACCATTTCTGAAAAATTATAATCGAAANCTACCGAAGTAAAAAGCAAAGAGGCAAAGAAATCGATACTCCTCAAGANGGGGACTTAATAAGAGANGGCTTAATTTTCAGCGAGCGCGGGAAAATGGGAAAGATTAACAATAACGACTTATCGTTGCAATTTTTGCGTTTAGGATGTATGCGTCAATCCCAAAAAGTCAGGCAAGCATATCCTTATCCTAAAGCATCAAGTTAACCTAGATTAGNCGCTAGTGGGCAAAAGGCCTACGTGTTAGCTACGTTTGAAACTAAGGGCGCGCGGGACTACCATCAGGTAACCGTGTTTGTGTCCAATGTTCAATTGTATCTTGGCATGGGTATTTGGCAGCAAGTTCTTCGTTAACATCTATGCCTAAACCCGGTTGTTGATTGGGATACATATATCCATTCCGAACTTCTGGNGTGCCAGGGAAAATTTCATAAACCAGTTCCGGAAAACGGCACCATTCTTGGACCCCAAAGTTAGGCGCCCACAAGTCAAGATGCAAGTTCGCAGCGTGTCCGACGGGAGATGTGTCGCCAGGGCCATGCCATGCGGTTCGTAGNCCATACATATTGGCAAATATGGCTACNNTTCGAGCAGGTGTGATACCTCCCATTTGACTTACGTGCATACGAANAAAGTCGATCAACTTACCTGCGATTAACGGTTGCCATTCACGCGGNTTGTTNAACAATTCTCCCATTGCAATAGGCGTACAGCACTGTTGTCTTATATGTTCAAACCACTCCAAGTCCTCGGGAGCAAGCGGGTCCTCCAGAAAAAAGAGGTTGAATTGCTCGATATCTTTAGCAAATTTCACAGCATCGATAGGCTGGAGACGTTCGTGGATATCATGTAGGAGTTCTACCTGATCCCCAATTTCTGAGCGGACATGTTCTAGCATCTTCAAGGTGCCGCGCATGTAGGCACGTGGATCGAAATAAGCTCCGTCTGGGGAACCTTCCGGTTTGCGAGCTTGGCTCTCATGTCCTCCGTATCCCCCCATTTGAACACGAATATAATGGTACCCTTGTTCAGAGAAATCCTGTACGTTATTGGCTACTGCCTGTGGAGTATCTCCTCCTGCATGACCATACACGGCTGCGGCTTCACGGCATTTTCCACCTAGTAATTGGTAAACTGGCATGTTTGCTTGTTTGCCTTTGATATCCCATAATGCTTGGTCAACGCCCGAGATGGCATTGTTCAATACAGGCCCATTCCTCCAATAGCTGTTTACCATTGACATTTGCCAGATTTCTTCGATTCTCGATACATCTCTGCCTATCAGGAACGGTTTCAGGTGTTTTTCAATTGCAGTATGTACAGCGTTGAAACGTTGGGTAAATGTCGCACAACCGACACCATACAATCCGGAGTCGGAGGTGATGATTTTGANGATGATCAGTCGCGATCCACTGGGTTGNGTCATGATGGTGTGGATATCTTTTATTACTGTGCTCATATAGGCTCCTACTAAATATTTTATTGTTCAGAAAACCATTACGGTGTTTTTTTTGCAGTATAAGTCAAATTGTCAAAGTAAATATCCAAATAATGTCCCCCNCTTTGGTAAGANAGTAACCCAAATCGGTTGAAGACTGCTAGGTCCGATTTTGCGTCTGACTTTAGAGGTAAGGATACTGTTTTGTCATCAAATGTAAGAATAATATTTCCTGTGCCACTATTTGCTCTTGGATTATACTCCAATGTCCAATTATGTCTATTTGCATTCGCGCTAATAATTGGTCCCTGTTTGCTAACTCCGTTGGCATCTTTGGAATTGGCATAAATCGGTCGGAAATAGTGACCAATTTGACTTGGTCCTTCAATCATGACACCAATGAAGTTTATAGGTGGGGCGCCAATATGGGTTTTGGAATTAAACCAACCGATTAAAACTGCACTGTCAGCTGCAGCTCGAATCATCGATACCGTACCGCTTGCTTCTAGATGATCGTCCATTGTTAATGTCCCAATATCATCTGCGTAATAACCTGCGTTTTGCAAATCATTTTCTTCTATTCTCCAGATCAGACCACCAATTTCGCCCATTTCATCGCTAGCGTAGCAAGTTGAACTGTAACCGAAATTATGATAAGGACGGATTTCTTTATCCTGAAACTTGACACGATTTCCGTTTCCTTCCCAATCTGGGTCAACGTCGAAATCATGTAGCATACCGTCGACATTCAGATCATCAAAGTAGACTTCTAAACCCTTTCCCGCAGTTTGTTGGTTAATCAGGCCAAAGCGATCAAAGGTGGCGCCATCTAATTTATGACCGGGTTTTAGCGAGGTTCGATAGGTTTTGCCATCCATAATAAATACCATTTCACCATGACCTTGGTTACTGCCTGGATCATAAATTAGTTGCCAAGTGTGGATTGTACCGTCAGCGGGTTCAGGTGGAGTCTTCGTTGTTTGGTAACGTTTGCCTTCAAAAGTATGCCCGCTACCAGTTTNCCAGTTTCTGGTACCATATTCAAAAAAGACCCAATATTTTCCACCATTTCCGTCTAATCGAACAACCACCGAATGAGGGGTTCGCCAACCCAGAGATTTTGTGCTATTAAACCAGCCGATCAAAACTCCACTGGCACCTTCAGCTCTCGTTACTGCAAATTTACCAGAAGCTACTAAGTTATCATTCAGTGTCCTTGGTGTAATTGGTATGGCATAGGTAGCGGGAGTTATAGATCTTGNTATTCGANCCCCAATTTCACCTGAGCTTTGNCCTCCAGCGTTGTTCGTGTGGCTGNATCCAAAATCTTGTGTTGTAGTTTTTTCTGCAATCGATGGATTTCGATTGGCTTTTGCTTCCCAATTAGGGGCCGATCTGAAATCTGGGGAACGTAGGNTTGTTTCTTGNGCCATAGCGNTTGTAATGCCAAAGAGTAGAAAAAATNAAGCTTTTAATGCAAGNTTCTCATGGAATAATGGGTTTTGATGAGAANCAATNGGANAAGNAGGCATATCAATTCTNCTGGTTAGAAGAAGGCAGTNTCAGAACTGNTTTGCAAACCGCATATCGTTTTCAAACATTAGCCTTAAATCTGTAATNCCAAACTTAAGCATTGCAATTCGATCAACTCCCATACCAAAGGCAAAACCGGTAACCTGTTCAGGGTCATAATTGACATGTTTAAAAACATTTGGATCTACAGAACCGGATCCAAGAATTTCAAGCCAACCAGTATGAGAACAAACGCGACATCCTTTAGAATCACAAAAGATACAGGAGATATCCACCTCTGCTGATGGCTCAGTAAACGGGAAGAAATGAGGACGGAACCTGACCTGTATCGTATCGCCNAACATCTGACGTGCAAAAGAGTATAAAACACCTTTTAATTCGCTAAAAGTCACGTGGTGGTCAACGAGTAATCCTTCCACTTGATTGAACATTGGCAGATGGGTGATATCGTAATCTCGACGGTAAACCTTACCGGGAACAATAATACGAATAGGAGGTGTCGTCTTTTTCATCACCCGGATTTGGACTGGGGAAGTGTGTGTTCTTAAAACAATGCCGTCATCTATATAAAAAGTATCTTGTAAATCTCTCGCTGGATGGTCTTTTGGTGTATTAAGAGCGTCAAAATTATAGAATTCAAGTTCAATTTCAGGGCCTTCGACNGCTTGAAAACCCATACCTTTAAATATTAGCTGAATCTGGTTCAGTACCTGAGTTATCGGGTGCCTTCGGCCTNTTTGCCTNCGNCGACCAGGNAACGTGATGTCAATCGTTTCTTCNTNTAGTTGANGTTCATGTTTCTGTTGATTCAATTCTTCTGTTANTTGATCAAANTTATTGGTNATTTCCGACCGAATTTCGTTAGAGAGTTTACCGATAACCGGTTTNTGTTCTTTCGATAGCTTACCCATTCCNTTCATTACATCAGTGAACAATCCTTTGCGNCCAAAATACTTAATTCGAAGTTTTTCCAGCGTTTCAAGTGTTTCAACTTCCTGCATTTCTGCCAAGGCTTCGNTTCTAATTTNCTCTANTTGATCTTGCATGTGTCTTTCCCTCTATNTAATGCGCGACAATTCTAGCATAAGTCTTTCGGGGAGTCAATACGATGCTTGAGAATTCAGTGCCCATCTGCTTTTGCGTTGAAACCTTAATATNGTTGTGATAGAATACGGAAATTTACGGTAGCCTNGGTGGAGATTACATGCATATCAGCGGTCGGCTCATTGGGTTGAACCAACATGTTGAAATTGAGGTGNTTGAAGGANTATTTTCAACTATNACTGAGATNAAGGAGAATATCCTAGNCCCCCAAGGCATTTGTATNGCCCCNCCGTTAATTGATATTCAAGTGAATGGGTTTGCTGGTTATGATTTAAACAGTAACGATGTGGAAGCAGCAGATGTGCACCAGATGGTGAAATTGCTTTGGAAAACCGGAACAGGTTTTTGTTGNCCTACTGTNGTTACCGGTTCACATCAACGGATGTCCAGATCGATCCAAGCTATCACAACCGCNCTTCTTAAGGATGATACCATTAGGANCTCCATTATTGGAATTCATGTGGAAGGACCATATATTTCATCTCAAGACGGTCCGCGCGGCGCTCATCCAAAAGAGCACGTTCGCCAACCGGACTGGGATGAATTTCAGCGTTGGCAGGATATAGCAGAAGGACAAATTAAAATCCTTACGCTGGCTCCAGAAACAGAAGGAGCTATAGCTTTAATCGAAAAATTAACAGAAAGCGGTGTAGTCGTTGCAATAGGTCATACTAGTGCGGAATACCAACAGATTCAAGATGCGATTCAAGCGGGTGCTACGATGTCAACGCATTTGGGGAACGGGGCCCATGCCCAGATCCGCCGTCATCCAAATTATATTTGGGACCAGCTTGCGGCAGATGAGTTGTATGCTAGCTTTATTGTCGATGGGCATCATTTACCACCTTCTGTGGTAAAAAGTATGTTTCGTGCCAAAGGACTTGAACGTACTGTTCTGGTCAGCGATGCAGTGCATTTGGCTGGGCTACAGCCTGGACGATACCAATTTGGCAACCGAGATATCGAATTGACTTCTGATCAATCCGTTCGGTTATATGGAACTGACTACTTGGCAGGAGCTGCTATTGAATTAGCACGTGGGGTTGAGAATAGTGTGAAATTTGCCAAGATTTCTTTGGATCAAGCGTTTCAACTCGCAACCGTCCGACCCGCAAGTGTGCTTGGGCTTGAGGATCGGATTGGATCTATTCAGGTCGGTCGAAACGCAGATTATATCACATTTCAATGGGACAAATTGGAATCCAAAATTAATGTGTTATCAATGGTAATAGGTGGGCAAAATAGAGATTAGGCATGGGAGTATTTCGGGAACATTACATTGGTGGTGTCGTTTCTTATTCCGCCTTCTTTGGAATTTCAATGGGGACAACTTTTGTTGGTCACTGGTTATTTCAAAAGCCAATTGATTGGAATTCAACAGTATCTATCAAACCTTGGTGGCATATCGTTGCTTGTTTTATAATTGCAATATTATTTGGATTATGGCCTGATGTAGACATCAAAAGCAAAAGCCAATCGGTTTTTTACAGAATTTTTATTGTCATGAACATCTTCTTAATTCTGAAAGGGTGGTACATTGAATCGGCGTTTTTCGGGTTATTCGCTATGTTACCAATGATTGGAAAACACCGAGGCTGGACGCATTCTAGGATCACAATGTTTTTTTTTCCGATGATTTTCGTCATTCTACCGCTTTATCTGCACAAGGAAATTATTAACGTCGAACATTGGCTATCTCCAACAAACTTGNGTCTGATAAGAACTTCTATTCCCTTTTATGTTGCAGGTTTGATTGGTTACGCAACACATCTTCATCTGGATGGTATTTTATTGACTGTACCTAAACCATTTTACAGAAGAGTTAAAAGAGCATAGGCGATTTACCTGAATATGGTGAAATCTATTCCGGTTGAGAATATACTGCCCGGTTTACCCAACTTGGGACTCCTTTCCCAACTTAATGAGTTTGCTAAAGGACAGGGGATTCAACTTTANCTGTTGGGAGGATCAGTACGGGACTTGTTGCTCGGACGNCCNATTAATGATTTNGATTTTGTCGTTGATCGCAATCCGATCTCATTTGCCAAGCNATTTNCGAATGCGATTGNTGCGGCCTTTGTTAAGCTGGAGGATCAGCCGGCCACAGTACGTGTTGTGATCCGATCGGATCAATCTAACATCGATTTTACCCAGTTTCGATCCGACAACTTGGAGTTAGATCTTCGGTTACGAGATCTAACTATAAATGCAATAGCTTTTAATCTCAACCAGTTATTTAGTGAATATCAAATTGATCTAATTGATCCNTATAATGGTTTGGGCGATTTAGAGGCTCAGGTTATACGATTCTGTAGCGAACGGGTTGTAGCCGATGATCCGCTACGTCTTTTGCGTGCCTACCGTTTTTCCGCACAACTGAGGTTTAATCTACCTGTAGAAACAATTGCATTGACCAAAAAGTACGCTGAGAGGTTNACAGAAATTTCGATGGAGCGAATCAGTGGTGAATTATTGAAAACCCTATCAGTCGATGATTCTGTGGATGTCTTACGATTGTTATCGAGTAACCAGATATTATCATCGGTTATTCCCGAATTGGAAGTGACAGACGAAGATTTAGCTGCTGTTGCTATTTTTGAATCAGAAAGGGTCCCTGATATGCTCCAANTATACTACCAGGATATAGATGAATATCTTCAGACAAAGCTTCTAGGAGATTTCAGATGCTATGAGATTGTAAAGCTTGCTATTTTTCTCGGATCAACCAAGGCATNGATTCGGGTTGTAAAACGTTTATGTTTAAGTAATAAGGCCCTTCGATTAATTAAATGTATACACTACCATCAATCGAGTTTTGTCAATTTAATAATTGAACCTTTGATTTCACGTCATGAAATTATCCAATTTTTACGAAAAATTAAACAGGATTGGGTTTCTGTGGCATTGTATGTCTATGCGCGTATCAGATCTCAAGGTCAGCAAACAGATAACGCCGAATCCAGAATACCTGAGATAGCTAGCTTTTTCTATCTTGATTTTCTGGAAATTATAAATCAGGGTGGCCTAATTAACGGAAATGAGGTTATGTGTAAATATGATGTTACGCAGGGAGTTGAATTGGGACAAATTCTTCGTCATATTGAGGATCTTCAATTCAAACACGCTATTCAAACAAAATCACAAGCATTCTTGGCAGTTGAACAGTTTTTGAAAGAAAAAGTGGGTTGATGAACCTTAATCTTGCTGACAATCTAATAGAAGATAGCTGGCAGTTGCACCAGCAACTTGCCGAGCGGCTATCAAATTCGGTTTCCGAACTACTAGGCCTTGACACCACAATGTCCTGTGCAATTGTAGAGAGAATTGACGGTTGTGACTTTCTGGATGAAAACATAGAAATTGTGTTTTGTCAAATTGGACTTCCTCCAATACAGGGTGAATTGATTCTTGCTATTCCACGAAGACTGTCATTTTGGATTGTCTCTCAACTTCTCAATTATTCGGATGTTGAAGAGATTGGCAATCGTGACCTCACGAAAGTTGAACAGATTTCGCTTATGCAATTCGTGAATCTCATAGTGGTGAATCTCTCGGAAGAATGGCAACAGATTAATTCTGAAATTCATGCCAGGTTTGATACTTTGGATGTAATGGGCGATGAGTTAGCTAGCAGGCTTCAAACGTGTGAGGTCATGCTGGTTGGCATTGAAACAATCATTAGCCAAAATATCATCGAAAATCTATGGCTTTGTTATACGGAAGACTTTGTTTTAACAATACAAACCGAGCAGGAAAGGAAACGAGAGGAATTGGATCGGCAGAGCAGGTTGCGGGGAGATGTCCGTCAGGACCTCGTTTCGACTTTAGAAATAGTGTTGGAATCGTACACTACGCGAATTGAAAGTCGGTTGGACCAACTTGAAGCAAAACTCGACAGGGTGATTCAAGACGGATGAGCCAACTTAAGCTATGGATTGTGTTAGACTCGTCCAGATAAGTTTAATGGCAAAAGCTGAGACTGTAACCACTAGTATAATTCGAATCCACTTGTCCCCTTTTTCGACCGCCCAGTGACTGCCAACCCATGCTCCTACTGCATTTCCTCCACCAAGTGCAATGCCAATCCCCCAATTTACATGATCATTGATGACAAAAATGATTAAGGCGACAAAGGTGCAAAAGAGGACAACGAACATCTTTAAAGCATTGGTTCGCACCAGATTAAAGCCGTTCACAATAGTTAACGTTGCAATAATCATAAACCCCACTCCGGCTTGGATAAACCCCATGTAGATGCCTAAAAAGAAGAAAAGGAGCGCGGCCAAAGTCTTTCGANGAATTCCCAGATTTTCGACGTCACTTTGGAATTTCTTAAATGGGNTGGAGAGTGTTATCGTCAAGACACCGATCATTATCACTGCAAGTAATCGATTAAAAATAACACCGCTTTTNTCAAATTTCCCTAGGTTGATAGCCAATAGAGCACCCATGACAGCACCAATCATCGCAGGGATCGCAATGAAAANACCATATCGAAAGTCAGAGATCCCTTTTCGACGGAAGCCNGCGATACCGACTGTATTTTGGATCATAATCGCTACACGGTTAGTGCCGTTGGCNACTGTCGCGCCATCTAGNCCGAGGAAAATCAGCACTGGAAGTGTGAGTAGAGATCCTCCACCTGCAACTGTATTGAGAAAACCTGCACAAATCCCTGTTGTAACGACAATAGNAAATTGTACGAGGTCATGGTTTAAGAACTCCAAATGCTAATNACCTTAATTAATTGAAGCAGTTTAATTGATGATTTCATAGAAAAAGTTACGTTGTTTGGGAACATAACCGAGTTCTGAAACAAGNCGNTCAATTTCATCCATCGGCATACAGTATACGGTACCTGCTTGGCTAACAACATTTTCTTCAATCATNGTTCCACCCATGTCGTTGGCTCCAAATTTCAGTGANAGCTGCCCAATCTTTGGTCCTTGAGTAACCCATGATGATTGNAAATTCGGGATATTNTCCAACATTAATCGTGAAATAGCCAATGTTTTGAGGTACTCAAAGCTGCCCGATGGGGGAAGATGTTCGAGTCGTGTGTTNTTGGGNTGNAGTGACCAACAGATGAAAGCCGTGAATCCGCCAGTTTCGTCCTGAAGGTCACGTAATCGTAGTAGGTGTTCGACCCGTTCACCATAATCCTCTGCGTGACCGTACATCATCGTCGCACTTGATTTTAATTGAACCAGGTGTCCTTGNCTCATGACTTCTAACCATTCAGCAGCTGTACATTTCTTAGGTGAAATAGTATCTCGTGCGTGGTCAGTTAGGATTTCTGCTCCTCCTCCCGGAATTGAGCCGAGTCCCGCATCACGTAAGCGTATTAAAGTTTCTGTTAGNGATATTTTGTTGATTTTGGCAAACCAATCAAGTTCTGGTGGTGAAAAACCATGNATATGGATATCATANTTTGATTTGATCCATCGCAGAAGNTCTTCATACCAGTCAAGTTTGAGTTTTGGNTGTAGGCCACCTTGCAGAAGAATTTGTACACCGCCAAGGTCGATAGTTTCTTGTATTTTCTGGCNGAGNACTTGACGTGATAGGGTATATGCTTCNGNATCCTTCATGTGACGATAGAAAGCGCAAAAATCACAATCCACATGACATACATTCGTATAGTTAATGTTGCGATCTACGATATAGGTCACGTACGGTCCAGGATGAACCTTTTGCCGGATCAGATCTGCAGTGTTACCAATTGATAATAGGTCNTAACTTTTAAACAAAGTTAATCCATCATCATAATCAAGGCGNTCATTNAGTAGAGCTTTTTCCAGAATCGGTTGTANTGATGNATCAATCATTATTTTACCTTCTTCNCAGTTGCCATAAGTGCGAATTCTAACACTCATGGCTATTGGCGTCAACTTTCATGCCTAAAATAATAAATAGCATTTTATCCTTTGTAAACGCAACATNTTGTTGACTTGTTGTTTGTCTCATTTCGTATCAAATCAATGAGAGTCATCGAAATACTAAGGTACTCTTCANTGGCACTTAAAAGCAAAACTGAACAATTCAATGCCGCTCTGAAAATCATCTTTTTTTGATTTCTCAAGAAGGTTTCTCCGTGTGGTTCGGAGCGATAACGATCAGCAATGTAAACGAATCTGTGTGATTGATAGCTGAAAAACTAGAACTGCAGGTGCCTATCGACTACTGTAAATGATCCATAGTAAAGTCGATATGGGATGTCTTTTAAAGTCTTCAATAATCATAAAGGGATATTCTCCTACGATAAATTGATCCCATCAATGGTGGAAACACTAGTTATTTTGAAAGAAAAATTGGATGAACATGATATAATGGTCTCCTGGATTAAATGATTACCAAATTTATATTATGGGCGAAAAAGAATGGATTATGCTGTTACTATAACTGCTAAAGAAACTGCCGAACTTCTTCCGTTGGAACGTCCCAAAGGCCCAGTTGGACTGGATGAAGTAGCTGGGAAAACTTTAGTTACTCTAATTAGCGCTGGCACGGAATTAGCCTCAGCTTATCTTGGGTCAAATTTTCCTAGTACGCCAGGATACGCAGCAGTATTCCAAGTTGAAGAAGTCGGTGAAAATGTGCAGACAGTTCAACCTGGAGACCTAGCTTTTTGTATGGGAAATCATCGTTCCTATTACCGTGTTAAGGCTGACCAGTTACTTCTAGTTCCAGAAGGACTCCCTCCTGAAATTGCTGTCTTTGCTAGAATGATGGGGGTAAGCATGACAACTTTAACAACTACTACTGCCCGCCCTCCTGCAAAGGTGTTAGTAATGGGATTGGGACTAGTAGGGCATCTTGCTGCCAAGAATTTTTTAGCTTGCGGGTACAATGTTTACGCTTGCGATCCTGTTGAATCTCGACGTCGTATTGCATTCGAAACTGGTATTCCAAATGTTCTTCCGGAAGCTCCACTGGAAGATCCTAAGCTCAGCGGCAGGTTTTCTTTGGTTATTGAATGTTCCGGACATGAACAGGCATTATTGGATGGATGTAATGTTATCCGGAAAAAAGGGGAAGTGGTTTGTATAGCAACTCCTTGGAAACGATATACTGAACTTTACGCTCATGAACTCCACTATGCTATCTTTCATAAATATGTCGTTGTTCGTAGTGGTTGGGAGTGGGAACTCCCAAGGGATTTCACTGATTTTACCGAAAATAGTATTTGGGGCAATATTCAGGGAGCACTGAACTGGCTATCTGCTGACAGGGTGAACGTAGAAGGGATTTACGATTTGTTCTCTCCAGATCGAGCCCAAGAAGCCTACCAAAAACTTCTTCACAAGCAAACTGATAGGCTAGCAGCAGTTTTTGATTGGCGTAATATATAGTCGGCCATGATCCTAAATTTGATCTCGTCGAGGTAAAACAGTTGTCAAATAATTATATTGATGCTGCTACTGCAACGTGGCAAGAATGTCATGATTTTCTGCAACGCCACCCTTTTGCCATCTTACCATTGGGTGCAACAGAGCAGCATGGGTTGCACTTACCGCGAAAATACGGATAGCTTAATTGCAGAAGCTATCGCTTTACAAGTTGGCAAAAAAAGTGTGGGTATGATCCTGCCAACAATACCAATTGGTTATTCATGGGTTTGGCGTGATTATCCCGGTTCACTGACTTTCTCTTTCGATACATTTAGATCTGTTATCAAGGATATTGTTGTTAGCCTTGATCGAAATAGATGTCGAGCACTTTTGATTTTGACAACACACGGAGCGAACCCACAACCAATTAAGTACGCGAGTCGTGAATTGGTCGACTATACCTCGATACGAGTTCTCCGCGCCTTTTATCCCAATCTAAGTCAGATTATAACTGATGCAGATTCAACCACTTGGCAATCTTCAAATTTTCACGCTGAGGAATTTGAAACATCGCTAATGTTGTACTTACATCCTAATTTGGTAGATATGACCAAGGCGGTCAGCGAGTATCCACCGTATTCATTAGATTATGAGATGTCAACACTGCCAATGGGAGCTTTGAGTGAGTCTGGTGTGTTTGGTGATGCCACGGTAGCAACAGTGGAAAAAGGCGAAAAGTGGTTTAACCGTTGTGTAGCTAACATCGTACAAGTGTGGAGCGAATTCCTAGATCTACCAAATGATGAACCTAGTGATCTTTATGAAATTAACTAGTAGAAGGGAGAGAATTCGATGGGGACCATAATGACAATCCGAGGTGAGACTGAAGGAGAAGATCTTGGTATTGTAGATTATCATGAACACTTATGTTTCGATGCCCCACCTTGGTTGTTGCGCGAAGACCCAGACTTCAGATTGAATGACGTTGAGAAATCAGCTCAGGAACTTCGTTCGTGGGTGGATGCGGGCGGGAAAACGATAATTGAGATGTCAGCTATTGACTTCGGTCGGAATATCCGTAGCACGAAACAAGTTGCCGATCTAGTCCCTGATGCGAACGTCATTGTAATTACAGGTTTTAACAAACCTTATTTTTGTGATCAATCGGTGTGGCAATCAAACGAGTCTGATCTAGTTCATCGATGTATTCAGGATATTGTTGGAGGTATTGATGGAACAGGTATCAAAGCAGGAATTATGAAGGGTGGTACGGGCTACAATACCTTCAACGATTACGACCAGAAATTGATGCGGATTGCTGCCAAAGTGCAAAGAGAGACGAATGTTCCCATTATTACCCATACCGAAGCTGGGACGATGGGTTTTGAGCAGGTTGAATTTCTTAATGGTTATGGCGTTGAACCGCACCGAGTTTGCTTAAGTCACCTCGATCGCAACCCTGATTTTTGGGAGCATCAGCGGATTGCCAAAACAGGAGCTTATCTAGGCTATGATTGCCCCGGTAAATCGAAATATGGGCCGGATGAATGGCGGATTGATTTACTCAAACGTTTAATTGCTGCTGGATTCGGCCAACAGATTTTGTTAGGTAATGACCTCGGTCGACCAAGTTATTGGCGTAGTTATGGTGGCGGTCCGGGTCTTGATTTCATTCTGACCCAGTTTGTTCCGCGCCTTTTATCCCAAGGGATTGAGCAACATTTCATTGACGAGATGCTAATCAATAACCCCCGGCGTTTTCTCACTGGCATTTAAACAAATCATCTGCGGACGAATTGAAGAACATGTCTCTTGTTATTGGTATTGATATCGGCACATCCAGTACCAAGACCTTATTATTGAGTGAAGAAGGAACAATTGTTTCCAGTGCCAGCGCGGACTATCGACTAGTAACACCCCATGCAGGTTGGGTTGAGCAAGATGTTCATGACTGGTGGCAGGCAGTTTGCAACACAATCCGTCAAATCGTTCAGTATCTTGAGTCCGACCAATGTTCTTTTTCTGTCAAAGATATAAAGGGAATATCTCTTTCTGGGCAGATGAACGGAGCAGTGTTTGTTGATGCCTCTGGAAATCCACTCCGTTCGGCCATCCTTTGGCTTGATCAGCGAGCGCAAGAGCAATGCGATCAGGCAAATGATCAGGTTGGCGATCTCCTTCGGAATCACGCATTACATGTTCTTAATCCAATTAATACCTTGGCCAAAGTCCTTTGGTTGCGAGAAAGGCAACCCGAAATCTATGCTGAAGTTTGCCATGTACTGCTTCCCAAAGATTGGATTCGTTTTAAACTAACTGGGACACTTCAAACAGAGGTAACTGACGCTTCTGTAACAGCGGTACTGGATCTAAAAACCCGCAACTGGAGTGGGGAAATCCTAGACGGTTTGGGAATTGAAGAAAGATTGTTTCCTAAGGTCGTTGAGTCACCAACAGTTACCGGTCAGATAACCGAGAGTGTTGCATCTGAGACAGGATTATATGCTGGAATTCCCGTTTGTGCTGGTGGAGGCGATATGGCTTGCATGGCTGTTGGAAGTGGAGTCAGACGCCCGGGAATTGTCAGCGTTGGAATCGGTACTGCGGGACATGTATTGACCTATGCCGAAGAAGTTGATGGAGCTGCTTTTAATCAACTATGGCCGATGTGCCATGCTATACCGGACAAGTATTTCTGGCTTGGTTGTTCTTTTACAGGTGGTGCCAGTTTAACTTGGTTTCATGATCAGTTTGGAGATAGTTTTACCGAGTTAATTGACTCCGCTGAGGGGGCGCCGATTGGAAGTGATGGTCTATTCTTTATGCCATGGTTTCAAGGAACTGCGACTCCCCATCCGGATGCGAATGCTCGTGCCGGCTGGCTAGGCCTGACACTACATCATACCAAGGCACATATGATCCGATCACTGATGGAAGGAGTGGTCTTCGACCTTCGGCATTCTGTGGAGTGCTTTAAGAAACTGAAATTACCAATTAATGAAATTTATATTGGCGAAGGGGGATCAAGATCCGCATTATGGTGTCAAATCCAAGCGGATGTCTTTGGAAAAGATGTTCAAGTTCTGGAAGTACAAGATGTCTCTGCCCTTGGGGCTGCCATCATTGCAGGAGTTGGCGTGGGAATATTTGATGATTTTGAATCAGCATGCAGTATGTCTATCATCTTAGGAGAAACGATTCATTCTGATCCCGTGCGCGTTGGAAAATACGAACTTCAATATCAACGCTACTGCAATTTATATCCAAGCCTAAAAAATTGGTTTCTAGAACATTAATATTACCTGCTCGGATTTTAAATCTTCGTTCTTAATACATANGGGTAAAGAATGGATTATGGTCGTTACATGGATGCATACCCGCATATGCGGGAGATGATGATATGGCATACGCCCTATTATCCACCATTTTNCCTATATTTGGTTTATTACGTCTTACCGTGGATNGTATTAATAGTATTATCTAGTTTAACNTTCTTCCGACTTTCTAAGNTCCAAAAAGAGACTTCAGATCAACTGTCAACTAATCAAGGTATCGTTGAACGAGTAAGTATCTACGTTGCTCTAGTTTCGCTTTTGATGTTGATCTACAGTATCAACTTTCGAGTAGGAAGCACACCTGGCGATACATTCGGCGCGCGTTATTTACCTTTCAGCATGATCAAGAACGGCAATTCNAACCTAGATCAATTTCCATTCTTGCAGAATAGNAACTATTATACTCGGCAGGAAAACAATCATTGGGTGTCAAAATACCCGCCTGGGGCCCCAATTTTAGCGTTGCCGATATACCTCTTTCATACCTCTTTCCTGTGATGTTCGGCTTACCCGTTGANTCACCCCATGTACCATGTTTGGAGAAAATGACAGCATCACTAGTTGTTGCTCTCTCGGCGTTGTTNCTTTTNCTGACAGCAAAGATATTTCTTAGTAGAAACTGGGCGTTCTTGCTGGCATTAATTTACGGCACTGCCACTTGTAGTTGGAGTATAAGTAGTTCCAGTCTATACCAACATGGTCCATGTCAATTTTTTTTGGCTCTGACCCTTTATCTATTGGCAAAAGGNAGTGATTTTTACCAATCCAACGATGCTGACAAAAAAACGGATAACCCTCAGNATCAACGNTGGATAAAATGGTCAGGCCTCACAGTTGCTTNAGCTGTTGTATGTCGGCCAACAGCACTTGTTTTTGCACTTGTTTTGCTAATTTATGTTTGGCACAANCACAGGTACCAGTTACCCCAATTTATATTGATGACTATGCCAGCAATAATTATTCTCGCAGTTTATAACCATGCCACTTACGGATCAATCTTACAACAAAGCTATGGCAATGAAGTGAATATGTGGGGAACGCCNTTTTATATTGGAGCTTTTGGGGTTTGGTTTGCACCTAGTCGTGGGTTGTTAATCTTTTCTCCGATTTTCCTGNTTTCGTTAGGGAGTATAAGAAAAATCTTTGGGAGTTTCGTNGCTGGTAGTTTTCTGCTTATACTCGGAATTTATCTTGGATTCTTACTAATTTGCCGAAATTTTGATTTTTGGCAACNTTTAATCAGTCAAGATAGGGGNTTTTTGACATCTTACACTGCTTATATCCTGTTCATCCTTTTCATTTGTANTGGTNTATGGAATGTATATCAATCGGTTAGATCTCTTTGGAAAGATACCGACAAAAAACAGTCCCGTGAAACACCANATCTAATGTTATTTCAATATTCTGCGATTTGTGCTTTACTCTATCCTTTTCTATTTAGCAAATGGCATATGTGGTATGGTGGATGGTCATTTGGTTATCGCATTATGACAGAAGTTAGTTTTTTTCTTTGTTTTGTGATGATACCAATNATACCAGTTATCAGGCAAAACAAGTTAAAGATGGCGTTCTTTGTTTTGATGATATTGGTATCCTGCATCATTCAATTGATAGGAGCNTTTGGTTATAATAANGACTGGAATGGTAGAAACAATGTTCACGCTGAAGTCAATGGGAATCAGCACAATCTTTGGTCATGGTNCGACAACCAAATTACTTTTTATATNAAGCATGGNNTTCTTCAGAGGCNAAGATTGGAACTGNCAACGAATTAGCTAGTTTATCGAACTGTAAATTGATAAAACAACCAAGTATAATTTTAGGATAATATCTATGGATCGACAANCTGCACTAGAACTTTTGCAAGAGTATACCCAAAAAGACGGNTTACTAAAGCANGCTTATGCTGTTGAAGCAGCTATGCGNGCTTACGCCAAAAAATTTGGCCAGNACGAGACTAAATTCGGTATTGTTGGNCTTTTACACGATTTTGACTATGAAAAATATCCGAGNCCTGATCAACATCCNGAGGTNGGATCCCAAATATTACGGGAGCATGGTTATCCTGATGATGTAATCTATGCNATTCTTGCCCANGCTGAGTATCTGGGGTTTGCACGTAAGAGCTTGATGGATAAAACGCTGTTTGCCGTTGATGAACTTGTAGGATTTATCACTGCTGTAACCNTGGTTCGTCCCAATAAGAATATCGNGGAGGTAAAGGTNTCTTCAGTCAAAAANAAACTGAAAGATAAACGGTTCGCTAGTTCTGTGGANCGAGAACATATCCGGATAGGTGTCCAAGAATTAGGGGTCGATCTAGANGAACATATTGNCTTCATCGTTGAGGCAATGAAATCGGTTTCGGNGCTACTCGGANTGGATGGATCTTAAGANAATGNTTAGATGTNTTTTGTCCTNTCANNGATTNACANGGGAAATAAACGGTAATAAGAATTGGGGTATACTCTGTAACATTGGTTTTATGGTACTGTTGGTGGTAACTTCAACCAGTTACTTATCAGGATGCGGTGTGTTTTCTGNCNTTTTTGATCGGAACCTTGATATTGTGCAACGTTCAAACTCGATTCATAGCTCNCNCGCGGNAGATCCTACTGGGGAACAAATGCCAACTACATACATCTTGGACTTTGGAAAGCAACGCTTCATTAAAAATATTGCTATTTATTGTCATCAGCCAGTCAAAGACATTGCTATTTACACATGTTTGTCCAACCAAGATCGCGTTGCGTCTCCTCTAAATCTGGGTTGGACATTCTTGAAATATATTGAGTCTCCTCTTAAAAGTGGGGATATCATTGAAATCCAGCTGGTTGCTAGTAGCATCCAGCTGATTCAAGAGATCAGGGAGGGCGACTCTCAGCCTAAATCTAAAGACGGAATTCGACAGATTGAAGCATTTGGAGAATATGGTAACAAGCTATTGCAGACGAAGTTGAGTATCCTACAAACTTTAATGTTGCCTAATCGTTGGACACTAGCACGCCAATCAGGCAAAGCTTTGAAAACGTCTCCGGTAAAACGAGAATTCTGGGAAGATCATTATCTCCAAGTGTTTCAGACTAAGTATCCTAAGTTGGAGGATATCAGATCGATCGTAGCACCTCTAGATGATTGGCCGTGGATGCAGAGACAGGCTTATTTGGACGCCAAAGTAAGTCATGAAAAAGATCTGCAACAACAGCGTGACTTGATCGACAAAAGGAATTTTTGGGCTGCTGCCATTGTTCCTATTGTCTGGTTTTATCTCACTTTCTATGGGTTGCGGTGGCACTAATCCAATTGAATTAGGAACCAATTAGGGGGTGCGAGTTATTAAACTGTAGTTGGAAAAAGTGTAACTTTTCTAGTATGTTTAAATGAGTTGTAGCCAGATGCAAAAAATTGTCGACGATATTGACTGCCAGCTTATTACAGAGATCAGCCCCATCGAATTCTTACGATTTTTTAGGTTAACAACTGGTAGCTAAACGGGCATTCGACAGAAAACCTCGCTACATCCTTCGGTTTTCTAAGTTGATCAAGATAACGGATTTTATTGACTAATCTTTTGTTTGTGTAATGATACTGTAATTTCTACTTACAATTGGTGATCTGAACTAGTAAGAAAGGCTTGATACTGCTGATATTCCGTTGGATATTAGTATTAAAATCTATTGACGTTTGGGTTGTCCATTATTAACCCATCTTTCTGCCGCTGAGATGCGTCCTGTTGTGCTTGTTGGCTCCACTCCTTGAATTCTGGTGTCATAGCGCTGTCATGAAGAGTTGCTCGCATACTATAGGGAACATAATTTCCCATATGCCACAAAGTGTTTCGATAGAGGGCGAAGTCACCAGCTTCCAGGTACAATGGCACAGCACTGGGCATGCTGCGACAATATTCCAGACAGATATACTCTCGTTCTTCTGCTGTCCTCTCCCCAAAATTTGGCCCAGAGATGGGACGATCCGGAAATCGTTCCGCCTCGCTACGTAAATCGTGCCGCAAATGGCTGCCTGGTACCACCCAAGTACAACTGTCGTTGTACAAGGCGCAGTTGATCTGATTAAAGAGATTTATGTCCAGTAATCCCTGATCCCAGTGTGCTAAGTTCAAGCCATGGATGTTGTCACGCCAATCACGGTGCCAAGCAGTACAGTAAGGCATTTCAGCTGGTTCCAAAAGAATGCCGAGATGGTCACAGTTTCCATGAAAGTGCCTGGGCGTCAGCACCTTGGCGATGGCATCCACGAGATCTGGTAGTTCAGCGTAGTCCATAAAGGGTTGTTGATCGAGCTCGAAATGTCCCACCGGTTGGAGTCGCTGGACCTGCGCTCCTCCTCGGCTTCGGGCAATTTCTCTCGCGATATCACTGACTCGACGAAGGTCGCTGATCAGTGACGGGGGCAGGATTTTGCCAAATACTGTATATCCCAACATGTGAAAATTTTCAATATGTTGGTCAGAGAATTGGAATGCCATGTCCTATCCTTTTTAGTGGTTTCAATCAGTCTATTATTGGGATTCTATGGTATCTCTACATCTACGTCAAGGGAACAAATACCTATTTGAATTTGGGGAAAGGAAATAACATATTTGTGATCAAGACCTTAAATTGCCATAACATTTCGTTAGTATATTTTGCTCAAGTAATAGTTGATTAGCTGGTTTCGTATGATTATTTGTGTCAGCTTGTATGATTATCTCTATTGATTATTTAGTATCTAGAGATATTAATGCTTGGTAGAAATTATGCCTAAGTGTAATCCAATTTATTTATTGGCAGTTAATTTTATTGGAACATTTACTTTCAGGATTGAATATTACTATAAGGGGGCCTGTTTATCCAAATGCTGTTAGAAAGGTAAATTCCCTTTTTATTCTTAATTGATAACAGTCAAAGGAGTCGATGCGATGTTGTGTTAAAGCTAGCTCCGGTGGATATTAATGTTGAAATCGAGCAAATTTTTACATGTGCTATGTCAACCACGCGGTTTTTAGCTAATCAAAAGCCCAACGGTTCAGCATATGTGATTGGCGATGTAGGATTGTTAACCGCTCTACATGACCGCGGTTATGCAATTAATGAGACCAATCCGGACTGTGTGGTTGTCGGCGAAGGGCAATTGCTTAATTTTGAAGTCTTGGAAAAGGCTATAAAATTGATTATCAAGGGATTAGACCCCAACTGCCCAACTGACAGTGGAGTTCGACTAGGTTGTGGTTCGACTGTCTTCTTTTTGGAAGTGGCCTCTGGCAGACAGGCATATGCAGGTAAGCTCAGTCCCCTCGCCATTCCATCTTTGAAAGATTTGATTCATGACATCGAAAATTTGTGAACTGATTCAATCATTTACTTATGCACCTAAAAAAAGTGCGGGACATCCTGTTTCATCCTGATTGACTTGTACTATATAATTCTTCAAGTTTTTGCAGTTAGGTCCTTCAAGCAATCTGCCGGATTGCAGATCGAATCTCGCCCCATGCCACGGACAAATGATAGATCGATCCAAAATACGGCCCAGACCAAGGGGACCCTCTTGATGTGAACATCTATTGTCTAAAGCATAAAAGTTTCCCTTGGTCTGAATCACAACAATTTCTGTATCATTGATTTTAAACACTTTTGAACTTCCTTCAGGAATTTCAAAAGTGTTGCAGATTTTCAGGTATTTGTCCATCTTCTTTGTGTTTCCAGTATGACTCGGGAATGCCCGGCCATCCGCCATGACAAACTTCGACATCTAAATCTTCTCGCCATATTTTTTCTACTTCTAGTCTGGTATATTTCTCAACCAAGTTTTTTAGCCACTTCCAATTTGGCCAGGGTGTGTAATAAGTTTCCTCAACCAAGGTATATTCTTGTTTAGCGAACAATCTCGTGTGTACCTTAACGCCCTTATAACGCCCCTTTGTGAAAATGAACCACATTTCGTTGGGTGGGAAGTATTGATGTTCTACAATGCTAATTTTATTAATCAATCCTTTTTTTGGCCACACGTGTTTGTAGATGATTGTGTCACCATTGTCTTCTAGCAAATAATAGTTACCTAATGAGTGAGGATGAACGAATTCAATGTGTTCATAATCAAAGTATTGTCCTAAAACAGTTTCAAATGGGTATTGGATAACCTTCTGAATATTTACTTCAATCATGGGTTTGTGAACCGAAATACGAGTCTTTGGTTGCAGATTAACTCCAATTATATCTTAATATCTAGAGTTTAATCAAAATTGGAACTAGAATTCGACCAACCCAATTTAGCGTGAAACTATAGTTGCCAAAAAATTAGTATGGCTAATTAATTGTGTGAATGTGGGCTATAATATTATGGTGTATTGTAGTTAATATTTGGTTGAGAAGATCTTTAGCTTAAGGTAGTCAACGATTCAATCTTGTTGATTTTATTTGCCAAAATTATTTGTCTTTTTAAGTTAGCTGCCTATAGTTTTTATTATTTTCTGTTCGAATATGGGTTATGGAGCCGTGGAAATATTATGAAAGTGACAGTTAGATATTTTGCAATTTGCCGTCAGATGTTCAATCGTGATGAAGAAGATATAGACCTTCCAGAAGGCGCAATTTTACAAGATGTACTGGACCAACTAAAAGAGGAAAAACCTGAGATTTCCGAACTCTTTGAAACGATGCAAATGTCAGTAAACTGGCAATATGCTGACCATAAAACGAAACTCTCAAATAACGACGAGGTTGCGCTAATACCACCGGTTACAGGTGGTTCCCCCCGACTAGCAGAATGCTAGCTGAACACAGGGGTATCCGAGTTAGCATCAGCCGCACAATCGAAGAGAAAGACTATTGTACCAACTTGGTCTATAATGGTTTTGTCTGTTGATTTTGGTTAGATGAGTCACTGTAGGTATACATTAGTTTTTTAGTTATTCTGTAATTTAGGTTGTTGCTAGAAAACTTGATTGGATTTGGAAACTAAATTTTGCTGATGTGCTGTATAGTCTCCTTTATCATTGTCGGCTGATATGTATTTATTGTGCGGATATTAGTAGTCAGTTTTTTGGAGATAGTCGATTATCAAGACAGCCCATTATACTGCTGACAAATTTTGAAGTAGCTAGCTTGTTGTAAATTGAAATTTAAATACCAGATTATAACACCGATTACTTGGATGCAACATGACATTCGAATCGAAAATAGATGCGTTGTTTGATGTACATAATGAACAGGATCAGCCAGGAGTAGTATTAGCAATAATTAGAAATGGAGGTGTGATTTATCAACAAGGCTATGGCATGGCTGACTTGGAACATGAAACCCAGATTACACCATCGACGGTTTTTGATATTGCCTCGGTTTCTAAGCAGTTTACTGGATTTGCTATTGCTAAATTGACATTTGATGGGATAATTTCGCTTGATGATAACGTCCGTAAGTACCTGCCCGAGATGCCGAATTTTGGTGATAAGATTACTGTTCGACACTTGGTTCATCATACCAGTGGTTTAAGAGATTGGGTGCAATCAATGGTTGTTGCTGGTATGCGAATGGATGATGTTATTTCGTTTCAGCATATTTTGAAAATGGTTAAGCATCAGCAGTCCTTAAACTTTAAACCTGGGCAGATGTATCTCTACTCGAATACTGGTTATAATTTGTTGGCGGAAATAGTACAGCGGGTAACTAACCAATTGTTTGCTGATTGGACTGTGTCTAACATCTTCCGCCCGTTAGGAATGTCAAACACCTATGTCTGTGACAACCATGAGATGGTTGTCAAAAATCGAGCTTCTTCCTACTATCAACATGAAGGAAGGTTTTGCAATGCTGTAGATAACCTGACTGCTTTGGGATCAAGCTCTCTCTATTCAACAGTAGAGGATCTAACCAAGTGGGTCCTAAATTTTGATGATAAACAGGTTGGTGGAGATCGGGTGATTGAATTGATGCATCAACGAGGTAAGCTAAACAGTGGCGAACAGATTGACTATGCTTTTGGGCAACGAGTAGGTATGTATAAAGGGTTACGGATTGCTGATCATAGCGGATCTTGGCGAGGGTTTCGTAGTCATTTGATTCGATTTCTTGATCGGATGTTTTCCGTTGTTATCTTGTCGAATTATGCATCTTCTGATCCTACCGGTTGGGCTAATGAAATCGCTGATTTACACTTTGTTGATTTACCTGATCCAGCAGATATGAATCACACATTAAATCAGGCAATTCAAACAAAGAAGTTAGTCTATTCGGATGCGAGTTCCAATTTAACATTAGAGCAACTGAAAAAATTTGAAGGGGATTATTATAGTCAGGAACTTGACACAACCTACTCTATTCTTGTTCATGAAGGGCAGCTAATTGCACAACACATACGAAATAACGATATCTTGTTGGCATATGATGGAGTAGGATTTACAAGTGACGAATGGTTTTTTTCCCAGATATATTTCAAACGGAATCATTATGGGCAAATTATTGGGTTTGTGTTGGATGGGGAAAGGGTTAAAAACCTTTATTTTACAAAAAGAGTTTCTAGTTGAGACAGAATTGATCTTTGTATATCGCTGAGATCGATTTGCAACCCAGCGCCAGACTAGCTGT